>NZ_VHLB01000050.1:0-67104 GCF_006547365.1 Myxococcus sp. AB056
ACCCACAGCAGGGCGACTGGAAGAAGCCCCGTCCAGAGGTTGCCACGCCCACCACGCCGAAATGACCCCATGACACGCTCCAAGGAGCCTGCTCCCGTCCACCGGAAGCGAGGCCCTGGGAACCTAAGCAGCGTGTCCAGCCCCCGGCATTCCCCCCCAGCCCAGGGGCACTGTCACATGGCAAGGGGGCATCCAGGCGATCAGCGCGCCCATGTGCCCCAGCGTGCCGGGGTGTGCGGCAGCGGAATAGGTCTCCCCCCGAACGGTTGGCAGTGCACGCCTTGGCACAGGGGTGGCGGAATCCTTTGGTCCCAGCGCCGCCCACGAATTAAGAGAACCCTTCCATGGAAAGCGCCGCCCCCGACTCTCTGCCCGTGCCCGACGCCTCGAGCGACGACCTCCGTGCCGTCGAGGAGCTCGCCCAGGCTCGCAACGAAATCGTCGCCCAGATTGAAAAGCGCGTCGTCGGTCAGCGCGAGGTGGTGGAGCACCTCCTCATCTCCCTCTTCAGCCGCGGCCACTGCCTCTTCGTGGGTGTGCCGGGCCTCGCCAAGACGCTGCTCATCTCCACGCTGGCGGACGTCCTCAACCTGTCCTTCAACCGCATCCAGTTCACGCCGGACCTGATGCCGTCGGACATCACCGGCACGGACATCCTGGAAGAGGACCGCACCACCGGCCGGCGTACCTTCCGCTTCCTCCAGGGTCCGCTGTTCGCGAACATCATCCTGGCGGACGAGGTGAACCGCACCCCGCCGAAGACGCAGGCCGCGCTGCTGCAAGCCATGCAGGAGTACCGCATCACCGCCGGTGGCCGCACGTACCCGCTGGAGCTGCCCTTCCTCGTCTTCGCCACGCAGAACCCCATCGAGCAGGAGGGCACCTATCCGCTGCCCGAGGCCCAGCTCGACCGCTTCATGTTCCTGGTGGACGTGGGCTACCCCACCGCCGACGAAGAGGTGCAAATCGTCAAGAGCACCACCGGCGGTCCGCAGCCGAAGCTGGAGAAGATTCTGTCTCCCGAGCGCATCCTCGCGCTTCAAGAGCTGGTGCGCCGCGTACCGGTGCCGGACCACGTGGTGCGCTACGCCGTGGAGCTGGTGCGCCACACGCGGCCCAAGGAGCCTGGCGCGCTGGACTTCATCGCCAAGAACGCGTCCTGGGGCGCCGGCCCCCGCGCCAGCCAGTACCTGGTGGTGGCTTCCAAGGCGCGCGCCATCCTCCACGGCCGCTTCGTCGCCACCGTCGAGGACGTGCGCGCCCTGGCCCGTCCCGTGCTGCGCCACCGCGTGCTGCCCAACTTCACCGCGGAGAGCGAGGGCATCACCTCCGTGAAGCTCATCGACCAGCTCCTCACGGTGGTGAAGGGCTAGCCAGGCCCGCGCCATGCTGCTCGACGCCCAGACGCTGGCCCGCCTCCAGGGAGTGAAGCTGCGCGCCCGCGCGGTGATGGAGGGCGTGTTGTCCGGCCTCCACAAGAGCCCGCATCAGGGGCAGAGCGTGGAGTTCGCGGAGCACAAGGAGTACGCCCCCGGCGACGAGCTCCGCCACCTGGACTGGAAGGCCTACGGCAAGTTCGACAAGTACTACGTCAAGCGCTTCGAGCATGAGACGAACCTGCGCGCCGTCATGGTGGTGGATGCGTCCGCCTCCATGGGCTACCGCAGCGGCGCGCTGAGCAAGCTGGACGTGGCCACCACGCTGGCGGGCGCGCTGTGCTACCTGCTGGTGCGCCAGCAGGACGCGGCGGGCCTGGCGCTGATGGCGGGCGGCAAGTGGAAGGACGTGCCGCCGCGCGCGTCGGCCGGGCACCTCAACGTGCTGCTGGACACGCTGGAGCACACCGAGCCCACCGGCACCACGGACCTGGGCAGCGCGGCGGACCACCTGGCGGAGGTGTTGCCCCGGCGCTCCAGCGTCATCGTCCTGTCGGACCTGCTGGATGAGAACCAGGACGCCCTGCGCCGCATCCTCGCGCTGCGCCAGCGGAAGAACGACGTGTCCGTGTTCCACCTGGTGGACCCGGCGGAGCTGACGTTCCCCTTCGACGACCCCACGCTCTTCATCGACATGGAGGGCCAGGGCCGCATCGAGGTGAACCCGCGCGAAATCAAGGAGAGCTACCTGGAGGAGTTCAACGCCTTCCTGGCGAACGTGAAGGCCGCGTGCGCCGAGGCGGACGTGGACTACGACCTGGTGCGCACGGACGACAAGCTGGATGACGTGCTGCTGCGGTACCTGTCGCGGCGCGGGAGGCGCCGGTGACCTTCGGCAATCCGTGGATGCTGCTGGGCGCGTTGGGCGCCCTCATCCCCCTGCTGGTGCACCTGTTCGACCGGCGCCGTCCCCGGCCGCACCCCTTCGGGCCGCTGGCCTTCGTGATGCGCAGCCAGAAGCGCACCGCCAGCCGCCTCAAGCTCAAGCGCCTGCTGCTGTACGCGCTGCGCACGCTCATCCTGCTGGCCATCCCCATTGCCCTGGCGCGCCCGGAGCTGACGCGCGACGCGGCCGCCGCGCAGGTGGTGAAGGGCCCCGCGGCCACGGCCATCATCCTGGACGCGTCGCTGTCCATGCGCTGGTCGGACGGCACGCCGCTCTTCGAACGCGCCCGCGACGAGGCCCGCGACGCGCTGAAGGACCTGCTGCCCGAAGAGCCCGCCACCGTGCTGGTGTGCACGCAGTCCCCCGCCGCGCCGCCGCCACCGGGCTTCGACCGCGGCCGCCTGCGCTCGCTGGTGGATGAAGCGAAGGCCACCCACGGCACCGCGGACCTGTCGCGCTGCCTGGACATGGCGGCCCGCGCGCTGGAGGAGAACCCCATGCCGGCCAAGCGGCTGGTGCTGGTCTCCGACATGACGGCCGCGGCCTTCCGCCTGGAGGCGCCGCCGCCCACGGTGAAGGGCCCCACGGGCGCACCCGTGAAGCCTGAGGTGGTGCTGCGCGACGCGGCCGAGGGCCACGAGGTGCTGAACAACCGCGCCATCGTCGACCTCAAAGTGGAGCCCGCGCTCCAGGCCGGCCCGCGCACGTTCCAGTTCACCTTCACGGTGCGCAACTTCGGCGCAGAGCCGGTGAAGGACCTGGAGGCCGCGGTGCGCGTGGGCGAGTCCACGCTAGCCAAGGGCTTCGTGGACATCCCCCCGGGCGGCACGACGCAGAAGACGCTCACCGTGCGCTTCCCGCAGGGCGGCACGGTGCTGGGACAGGTGACGCTGGCGCCGGACGCGCTGGTGGAGGATGACCGGCGTTCGTTCGTGCTGCCGGTGCCCCGCGCGCTGAAGGCGCTGGTGGTGAATGGCTCGCCCCACGCGACGCGCTACCGGGATGAAGCCTTCTTCGTGGACGCGGCCCTCACCGCGCCGGGCTCGCCGGTGGAGGTGGCCACGCGCGACGCGGAGGTGGGCCTGCGCGAGGACTTCTCCGCCTATGACCTGGTCCTGCTGCTCAACGTGCCCGCGCCGAGCGCCGACGAGGCGCAGAAGCTGACGGCCTTCGTGGAGAGCGGCGGCGGCCTCTTCATCAGCATGGGCGACCGGGTGAACCCGGAGGCGTACAACCAGCGGCTGGGCCCGGTGCTGCCGCGTCCGCTGCGCCTGGTGCGCACCAGCGCCGAGCGCGACGACCCGGACGCGGACACCAAGAGCGCGCGGCTGGCGCAGGTCTCCGTGGAGCACGTCCTCTTCTCGCCCTTCACGGGGCAGGCGGAGGAAGGGCTCGTGGGGGCGCGCTTCTACAAGTACATGCTGCTGGAGGCGGACTCCCCGGGCACTGGCGGCGCCAGTCAGGTGCTGGCCACGTATGAGGACGGCGCGCCGGCGGTGGCCGTGGCGCGCAAGGGCAAGGGGCGCGTGGCGCTGCTCACCAGCACGGTGGACCGCGACTGGAGCGACTTCTCCATCCGCACCTCCTTCCTGCCGCTGATGCAGCGCTTCGCCGCGTACCTCACCGGCTCCCTGGACGAGCGCGAGGAGGTGCGCGTGCGCGTGGGCGAAAGCGCCACGCTGCGCCCGGAGGGGGCCCAGAAGGTGTCCTCGGTGCGCGCGCCGGATGGCGCCGAGGTCAGCGTGAAGGAGCAGCCGGAAGGCGCGCTGGTGGCCGGGCCGGTGACGGAGCCGGGCGTGTACTCGGTGCTGGGCGCGGACGGGAAGGTGCAGCCGGACCTGTCCTTCGCCGCCGTGCTCGACCCTTCCGAGAGCGACCTGGGACGTGTGCCGACGGACACCCTCACCGCCTACTTCGGAGAAGAGACAGTGAAGGCCTCCACGGGTGACGCGGACAAGCCGACGGTGCCGCTGTGGACCTGGCTCATCCTGGCCGCGTGTCTGGCGTTCTTCTTCGAAGGCACGCTGCTGCGCAAGTAGCCTTCACCAGGCCCGGAGCCGGCGCATCACGACGCCGCCGACGAGGACGACCGCCGCACCCGCCGCGAGACGCGGAAGGCCCCTCCGCAGCTTGTGCTCGGCCACGTCCACCCGGTCCGCCAGCAGCAACATCATCCAGTGCCGCGCCGAACACCACCACCGTGTCCCCGGGCTGGATGCCGCCCATCTCCGCGCCCAGGTAGCCCGTGGGGAAGATGTCGCTGAGGAAGAGGACGTCCTCCTCGTCCACGACGCCGGCGAACTCGTGGCCGAACGTACAGCCCACCCGCGTGTCGGGGATGAGGCCGTGCAACAGGTGCAGGTCCGAGCCACAGATGGCCGTCTTCGTGACCCGGAGCACCGCGTCCTGTGGGTGCTCGATGCGGGGGTCCGGCTTGTCCTTCACCCGAACCCGATAGGGGCCTTCGTAACTGAGTGCGCGCATGGGTGTGCCGCTCCTTTGTGGGGAAAGGAGTGAGGACCCCACACAGAGGTGGCAAGCCAGGGCTGGCGCCAGTCTGGATGCCCCCTTGCCCTGCCTGACGACCTCGGCACCGGGATGAGCGGGAGCCAGGCCTCAGCGAGTGCCGGCACCCACCCAAAACCGGCTATACGAGTAATTTTACACATTCAAGAAACTGATTCGCGAATGTACGAACTTAAGGAATTCTTGGGATTGAAGATAATTTCAGTTTCTCTGAAAATCTTGACTTGTACGTGACGTTCTCCGGCTTCCGGGGATGTCGCGGACAAGCCCCCTTGCACTCAGGAGAACACCTTGAAGCGCTCCACCCTGAAATTGACCTCGGCCGCAACGGCCCTCATCTCGTTGAGCACCTTCGGCGTGGGCTGCGGCCCCTCGGACAACGGCGCCGCGGTCCGCGTCGCCCAGAACCCGACGCAGTCCGGCCAGAGCCTCTTCAAGGGCATGGCCTTTGGCCTGGGCCCGGACGCCCACCACTTCGATGACATCTGGCAGCGTCCGGAAATCAAGGAGCGGCTGGGCGATGACACCCTGGCGAAGCGCGAACAGGCCGCCGAGTCAGTCATCGCCAAGATGGCTCAGTTGGACGCCGCGTTCTTCGAGCGCTTCAACAAGGACCTGCGCAGCGGCAATCACCTGGTCGTCGACCAGTTGCTGACCGACACGCGCACCCTGGTGATGTCCGCCGTGAATGAGCTGAGCAAGACCGCGGACCAGGAAGGCGGCGTGGGCATCGGCTCCATGGAGCACGTGCAGGCCGGTCTGACCGTCTACATCGAAACCGCCGCCGCGGTGATCCTCCTCGTGTTCCTCTTCATCACCCAGTTCGACATGACGCCGGTCATGGAGTCCGAGGCCAGCCGGCTCAAGCGCGATGTGTGGGTGGACATGCTGGTGAAGAAGTTCGCTCCCGCCGAGTAGTCCCCTGGGGAGTGTCCGCCGCCCTCACCGGTGGGCGCTCCCCTTCTTCCCTCCCTTTCACGAGCACGGCTGTGACCGCGTCTTCCCACTCCCCCCGAACCTCCTCGCCCCGCCGACTGGGCCTGCTGGCATTGGGCCTCATCCTCGGCTGGGCCAGCGTCACGATGTACGCCGTGCACGCGTCGTTGCCCTACAACCCCATCCACCTCCCCTTCGAGAAGCACTTCGACATGAAGCTGATTCTCCCGGAGGGGTGGGCCTTCTTCACGCGAGACCCACGTGAGGACCGGACGCTGCCCTACCTCCGCACGCCGGAAGGTCAATGGGTCTGGGCGAGCAATGCCCCCAACTTCCAGCTCCAGAATGCCTTCGGCATCAACCGTGTCTCGCGGGCCCAGAGCGTGGAGCTGGGCATCTTGACCAACGATGCCGCCGCGCTCGAACAGGTGGCCTGCAACGAGGCGCCCAGCACCTGCCTCGAGCGCGCCCCGGTGGCGAAGACGCTCCGCAACAAGAGCCCCCGCCCCACGATGTGCGGTGAGCTGGGGCTCGTCTTCCAGCGGACCATCCCGTGGGCCTGGAGCCGCACCCATCAGGACAAGCCCATCACCCTCCCCTCGAAGGTCCTGAGGTTGAACGTCGAATGCTGACCGAGCTTGGCAACCGCGCGCGCGCCTGGGTGGCGGGGCCTTCTCCGTGGACCAACGTCTACGGCCTGGCGCGAACACTCATCGCGCTGGCGACGGCGGGCACCCTCGCCTTCAGCCACTCCACGACGATGTTCCATCCCGTATCGGGCATCTCCAACACGCCGCTCTGCGATGGCCTCCGGGCGGCATCCCTCTTCTGCGTGCTCCCCGCTGGCTGGCTGGAGGTCGCGCGCTGGACGGCGGTGCTGCTGCTCGTGGTCGTCGCTTCCGGCTGGCGCCCGCGCCTCACGGGGCTCGTGCATTGGTGGGTGGCCGTCAGCCTGCACTGGTCCGCGACGCTGACGGACGGCGGTGACCAGATTGCCGCCATCCTGGCGCTGCTGATGCTGCCCCTGACGCTGACGGACGACCGGCGCTGGCATTGGAGCGCGCCTTCCGAAGCCGGCCTGAACGACGAGCCGAAGCGGCTCATCGCCCGGTCCGCCTGGGTGATGCTCCGTCTCCAGGTCGCGGGCATCTACTTCCATGCCTCCGTGGGCAAGTTCAAGGTGGCGGAGTGGGTGGACGGCACCGCGCTGTACTACTGGTTGCTGGACCCCCTGATTGGCGCCCCCGCCTGGCTGGCTCGCCTGATGCTCCCGGTGCTCAGCAGCCCCGTGGTGGCGCTGCTCACCTGGTCCGTCCTCCTGCTGGAGCTGGGACTCGCGATGGGGCCGCTGCTGAGCCCGTCCCTCCGGCGGGTGCTGTTGCCGCTGGGGATCGCCTTCCACCTGGGCATCGCCGTGTTCCACGGGCTCATCAGCTTCGTGGCCATCATGTTCGGCGCGCTCATCCTCCTGCTGCGCCCCTACGATGAGACCTTCCGCTTCGAGCGCCTCCACGCCTGGCTGCGGCAACCGCGTCCCCAGCCCGCCCCCGCGCCAGCAATGGAGCCGGTGACGGCGCAGGCGGTGCCCACCACCGAAGTCACCTGAGAGCGCCCATCGACGCCGCCGTCCCGGCCCCCGCCGGGGCGGCGGCTTCCGCGCTTCGACGAGCGGCTGGCGGGCGCCCTCCTGCTCGCCTGCCGCAGAGCAGGCATGAGGCCCCGCGTGGGTCCATCGTCGACCCGCGCGGCCTTTCCGCTACGCTGAAGCCCCCTCCCGTCAACGCGGGAGGGCTCACCAGCGGAGGCAGCGGCAGCCCATGGACATCCATCTGGCGGAGGAGATCCGCAAGCAGGTCGAAGAGGCCTTCCGCAAGCGCGGCCGGGTCAACATCGTCATCGCGGGCCGCAGCGGCGTGGGCAAGAGCACGCTGGTCAACGCGGTGTTCCACGGCCGCATCGCGGACACCGGCCAGGGCCGCCCCGTCACGAAGGAGACGCGCGAGTACACGAAGGACGGCATCCCCGTCAGCATCCTCGACACCCGCGGCCTGGAGCTGGGCGCCTTTCAAGAGACGCTGAAGCTGCTGGAGGAGCTGGTGGCCGCGCGCGCGAAGGACGCGGACGCCACGCGCCACCTGCACTGCGCCTGGTTGTGCATCAGCGAGGACTCGCGCCGCGTGGAGGACGGTGACCTGAAGGCGGCGGAGATGCTCGCGCGGCACATGCCGGTGGTGGTCGTCGTCACCAAGGCGCGCAGCGACCAGGGCTTCCGCGCGGAGGTGCAGAAGCTGCTGCCCATGTCCCGTAACGTCATGCGCGTGCGCGCGCTCCAGGAGACGGACGACGAGGGCCATACGCTCCAGCCCAAGGGCCTGGTGGAGCTCGTCGAGCTCACCATGGAGCTGGTCCCCGAAGCCCAGCGCAACGCCTTCGCCGCCGCCCAGCGCGTGAGCATCAGCCAGAAGCGCAAGCGCGCCCACGGCATCGTCGCCAGCGCCGCGGCCGCCGCTGGCCTCATTGGAGCCGTCCCCATCCCTTTCGCCGACGCCGCCCTGCTCGTCCCCACGCAGGTCGGAATGCTGGCGGGGGTGAGTAGCGTCTTCGGCCTCCCGATGACGGAGGCCTTCCTCTCCACGCTGGTGGGCGCGAGCATCACCGGCCTGGGCGCCACCTTCACCGGCCAGTCCATCGTATCCGGCCTGCTGAAGCTCGTCCCCGGCCCGGGCACGGCGATTGGCGCGCTCATCTCCGCCACCACCGCCACCGCGCTCACCACGCTGTTCGGCGAGGCCTACGTCGCCGTCCTCTCCAAGTTGATGGAGAAGCGCTGTGGCGAGTTGCCCACGGAAGAAGAGGTCATCCAGGCCTTCCGCGAGGAGATGTCCCTGCGCGGCGCCGCGTAGACGCCAGGGCTACTTCACGCGCTCGATTTTGTAACGGCGGCCCTTGATGCGGCCCTCGCTCAGCCGCTGGAAGGCCACCCGCGACACGCGCCGGGCGACGGCGACGTAGGCCACGTGGTCCTGGATTTCAATCTTGCCCACGTCGGTCGCGTTGAGTCCGCCCGCCTCGCCCGTGAGCGCGCCCAGGATGTCGCCGGGCCGCATCTTGTCCTTGCGTCCGGCGGAGATGTAGAGCGTGTCCCACGTCGACTCCAGGGACACCGCGTTGCGAGGGTCCGCCGAGGGCAGTGACTCCACGTCCCCGCGCTCCAGCTTCACGCCGGTGGCCAGCTCGATGTCGTCCACCTTGCGGCCATCCCGAGGCGTGACGATGGAGACGGCCAGGCCCGCGCGCCCCGCCCGTCCGGTGCGTCCGATGCGGTGCACGTAGGGCTCGGCCTGCATGGGCAGGTCGAAGTTGATGACGGCATCCAGCGCCTCCACGTCGATGCCGCGTCCCGCCACATCCGTGGCGATGAGCACCCGCGTGCTCTGGTTGCGGAACTTCGCCATCACCCGGTCGCGCTCGAACTGCTCCAAGTCCCCCTGGAGCCCGTCCACGCTGACGCCCGACGCGGAGAGCGACTTCTTCAACTCCACCACCGTTGCCTTGAGGTTGCAGAAGACGATGGCGGACGCCGGCTGGTAGTGCCGGAGGATGCGCAGCAACAGGGCCTGCTTCTCCTCCGGCTCGCAGTCGTAGCGAACCTGCTGGATGTCGGGCCCCGCCGTGGTGGTCTCCACCGTGACGCGGACGGGTTGACGCTGGAAGGCGCGGCTGAGTGCCTCGATGTCCGGCGGGAAGGTGGCGGAGAAGAGCACCGTCTGCCGCCGCGGCGGCATGGCCCCGAGGATGCGCTCCATGTCCTCGCGGAAGCCCATGTCGAGCATCCGGTCCGCCTCGTCCAGCACCACCGTGGACAACTGCCGCGTCTCCAGCGCCTCGCGGTCCAGCACATCCATCACCCGGCCCGGCGTTCCCACCGCCAGGTGCGCGCCCTTCTCCAGTGCTTCCAACTGCGGGCGGATGGGCTGGCCTCCCGCGAGCACCAGCACCTGGAGCCCGGGCAGCCGCCGCCCCAACCTGCGAATCTCGCCCGCCACCTGCGCGCACAGCTCTCGCGTCGGACACAGCACCAGCGCCTGCACCTTGCGGTGCTGCAACTGGACCTTCTGGAGCAGCGGCAGCGCGAAGGCCGCCGTCTTGCCGCTGCCCGTCTGCGCCTGGCCGACCAGGTCCCTGCCCTGGAGCAGCACCGGGATGCTCTGCGCCTGGATGGGCGTGGCCGTCTTGAAGTCGAGCTCCTCCAGGACCTGGAGCAGCGGGGGAGATAGCGCAAGCGCGGAAAAGTCCATTCGGGGCCTCGATGAGCGGAGGCACGGAAGGAGCCTCGGGTTCTGCAGGCCCCATGTCACACCCAGCGAAGGCAGGACAAGTGAAGCCGCCGACCTCTCCCCGCCGCCCGCACCGGATTGCCCGGCGCAGCTTCCGCGAAAAATCAAGCTTTACCTGAAATCACCAGCCCCGCCAGGAGCCGCCATGCCCTCCCGCCGCATCGGACCGGCCAGGCTGTCCACCCTTGTGTTCGCCACCGCCGGTGGCGGCATGAAGGAGCCATCCGCCGTGAAACCGCACGCTCCCTAACAGGGCGAGCGACCGGCAGCACATGCGCCAGGAAGTCCTGTTAAGTGGCGGTATCCCAATTTCTGGAGAACCCCACATGAAGACGTCTGCCTGGAAGCATCTGGCCCTCGCGGTGCCGCTGATGGCGGCCTGTGGCGGAGCGCCTCAGCAGCAGGAGGAGACGTCTGCCAGCGCCACGGCGTCACAGCAGGCGCCGCTCACCACGCCCACCGCCACGGTGCGCTTCCTCAACGGCTGGACGCACTCGCAGCACGGTGCCATCGTCCGCGGCGGCACGCTCGTCGTCGACTACGACCTGTACCGGATGACGGACTGTCACCACAGCACCTACGCCGGCCAGCAGGCGTGGGACACGCTGGCCTATGTCCGCTTCCTCCCCAGCGGCCAGCTCTTCAGCGGCAGCGTGAAGCAGGCCACGGGCAGCACCTCGTTCGTGAACAAGCCCTTCGAGGTGACGGTGCCGTCGGACGCCACGAGCGTGGAGACATGGTTCTTCACCTCTGGCCGCACCTGCACGCCGAAGTACGACAGCAACTACGGCCAGAACTACGTCTTCCCCGTGGAGGCGCAGTCGCCCTCCGCCGTGGTGTGGGCCGGTGACTGGGGCGGCAGCTTCGCGCGTGACTGCGAGCACCGCGACGGGCTGGCGGACCCCATCGTCATCGACAGCTACGTCATGGAGCGCGCCTGCAAGTTCGTGGACGCGGACGTGTACGTGCCCGGCGTGACGGATGCCGCCACCGCGCGTCCGGAGCGCATCCAGGCGCAGGTGGAGTTCAGCGTGGACGGCGCCGCCACGCAGCACCGGTGGCTGGCCTATCAGGGGCGGGTGGGCAACAACTACCGGTACCGCTGGAACCTCGCCGCGGAACCGCTCGCGTATACGCCGTGGGGCGCCTATGCATTCGGGTTCCGCTATTCAACGGATGGCGTGAGCTGGTATCGCATCGCGAGCGGCGCTGGCCCCACGGGCGGCACCGCGCGGACCGTGCTGCGGAGCTTCTGAGACGGTCCACCGCTGTTGAATGCCGCTGGGGCCCGCGCGATTCAGCGGCATTCCGGAAGAGGCGCTGTGGCAAGAAGTGTTCCCCTGAGAAGGCGAGCGCACTGCTCCCATCATTCCAGCGGGGCCACACCCGGGCCGGGCCCAGGAAAGGGAACGCGAAATGACCGAAGGCACTCCACGCGTGGCGGAGCGGATTTCCACGGGCATCCCAGGCCTCGACACCGTGCTGCACGGAGGCTTTCGCAAGGCCCGCACCTACATGCTGATGGGCCTTCCGGGCTCGGGGAAGACCATCTTCGCCAACCAGGTGTGCTTCCACCACGCGAAGCGCCACGGCGGGCGCGTGCTCTATCTGACGCTGCTTGCGGAGTCGCACACGGAGCTGGTCGGCAACCTCTCCTCGCTGTCCTACTTCGACCCCACGCTGCTGCCCAATGCCATCACCTATCTGAGCGCCTTCACGGTGCTGGAGCAGGGGGGGCTGGACGCGCTGGCGGAGCTCATCCGCAAGGAGACGAAGAACCACCAGGCCACGTTGCTCGTGTTGGACGGGCTGGTGGCCGCGGAGGAGGTGGCGCCGTCGCAGCAGGCCATCAAGAAGTTCATCCACGGCCTCCAGGTGGTGACGGGCCTCATGGGCTGCACGACGTTGATCCTCACCACCGGCCGCGGACAAGGCCTGCGCGCCGAGCACACCATGGTGGATGGGTTGATGCTGCTCCGGCAGCGCATGTTCGGCGCGCGTGCCGTGCGCGAGCTGTTCGTGCGCAAATTCCGGGGCAGCCCCTATCTGCTGGGCAAGCACAGCTTCGACATCACCCAGGACGGCATCATCATCTATCCCCGCCTGGAGACGCTCGCGGAGTCCGGGCCGCCGCCAGGGCCGCCGCAGGACGCGAGGTGCGCGTTTGGCATCCCCGGGATGGACGCGATGCTGACCGGGGGCGTGGCCCAGGGCTCGACGACCATCCTCCTGGGGCCGTCGGGCAGCGGCAAGACGCTGCTGGGACTGAACTTCCTCGCGGAAGGCGCCCGGCGGGGCGAGCGCGTCCACTACTTCGCCTTCTACGACTCCCCGGAGCGCATGGTGGTGCAGGCGGCGGGCATCGGGCTCGACCTCAAGCCGCTCATCGACCGGGGCGACTTCGAGGTCAGCTTCCGGCCGCCCACGGAGAACCTGCTGGACAAGCTGGGCGTTCAGTTGCTGGACATCATCCGGACCCGCGGCGTGCGCCGGCTCTTCCTGGACGGCTACGACGCGCTCCGCAGGGCGGCCGTCCGGCAGTCCCGCGTGTCGCGCTTCCTGGCCGCGCTGGTCAATGAGTGCCGCATGCGCGGCGTGACGCTGCTCTACTCCGTCGAATCGGTGACCGCGTTCGGTCCGGAGGTGGCCTTTCCCATGAAGGGCATCTCCATGGTGGCGGAGAACATCCTCTTCCTCCGCCAGGTCGAGCTGGACTCCCGGCTGCGCCGCTTCGTCACGGTGCTGAAGCTGCGCAACAGCCCGCACGACAACGCCCTGCGCGAGCTGTGCATCAGCCCGAAGGGGATGGAGGTGATGGGTGCCTTCACGGATGTCGAGGCGATGATGACCGGCGTGCCACGGTCGACCACGTGGTCCGAGCCCCGGCATCCCGGCGGCGGGCGCCAGGAGCCTTGAGCATGGGTCCCATCCTCATCGTCGATGACGAGTTCGGCATCGTCGAGGCCATGCGCGACCTCCTGAGCGATGAAGGCTACCGGACCGCCATCGCGCTCAATGGGAAGGAGGCCTTGGAGCGGATGGCCGAGGAGCACCCCTGCCTGGTGCTGCTCGATTACATGATGCCGGTGATGAACGGCCCAGCCCTGCTGGAGGCCATGGAGCGCAATCCCCTGCTGCGTGACATCCCCGTCGTCATGATGAGCGCCAGCCCGCCGGACTACTGGAAGCACCTGCGTTGCGCGGCCTTCCTGCCCAAGCCCTTTTCCCTGGACGAGCTGCTGGTGCTGGTGAAGCGCTTCGCCCAGGGCGCCATCCTCCAGTAGCGCGCCTCACCGCCCTGAGGCCTGACAGGCAGTCGACGCTTCCAGGAGAACCGCGTTCCCCCCGAGCGCCCAGCCCCCGGCTTCTGCCAGACTGCGCGCCGTGACGACCTCCTCCAGCCTCTACCGCGACTGTGCCCGCCTCTTCATGGTGGGCTTTCCCGGCACTCACATCGACAGCGAGCTGGCCGCGCTGATGGATGACGGCATCTACGGCGCCATCCTCTTCAAGCGCAACGTGGGCAGCGCCGCGGACACGGCCGCGTTGTGCCACGCGTTGAAAACACGCGCAGGCCGGCCCTTCATCCTGTCGGTGGACCAGGAGGGCGGCCGCGTGGCCCGGCTTCGCGGCGCGCCCTTCACCGCGCTGCCGCCCATGCGGGAGCTGGGGCAGCGCGGCGACGCGGCCCAGGTGGAGCGCGTGGGCCGGCTGCTGGCGTATGAGCTGCGCGCGCTGGGCTTCGACTGGGACTTCGCGCCGGTGCTGGACGTGGACACCAACCCGGCCAACCCCGTCATTGGCGACCGCAGCTTCAGCCGCGAGGCGGAGGAAGTGGCGCGGCTGGGCGTAGCGCTCGCGCGGGGACTGGAGGCGGGCGGCGTGGCTTCGTGTGGCAAGCACTTCCCCGGCCACGGCGACACCACCACCGACAGCCACCTGACGTTGCCGCGGCTGCCGCACGACTTGGAGCGGCTGCGCAGCGTGGAGTTGGTGCCTTTCCGCGCCTTCGCCCAGGCGGGGCTGGCGTCCCTGATGACGGCGCACGTCCTCTTCGACGCGCTGGACCCCGGGGTGCCCGCCACCATGAGTCCGCGCGTGCTCCAGGGGGTGCTGCGCGAGGAGCTGGGCTTTGACGGGGTGCTCGTCAGCGACGACCTGGAGATGAAGGCCATTGCCGGCCACTACTCCGTGGAGGAAGCCACGGTGCAGGGCACGCTCGCGGGCGTGGACCTGTTCCTGGTGTGCCACAACGCGGACGTGCAGCGCCGCGCCATCGAAGCCCTGGTGAAGGCGGTGGAGTCCGGTCGCGTGTCACGGGAGCGAATCGCGCAGGCACACCGGCGGCTGGACGCGCTCAGTGCCCGCTTCGCGCACCCGGCGGAGGACCGGCTCGCCCTGCTGGGGAGCCCGGAGCATCACGCACTGGCCGAGGGGCTCGTCAGCACCTTCACCGGCCGCGACCCGACCGAGGTGATGCTGGCCTCTCGCTGAAAGCGAAGGGGCCGGGTGCCACCCGCTCCCGGCGCCCTGCACCGGGAGCGGCTGGAAGGGGCGGCACGAGCAGCCCGCCCCGGTGTGACTTCAGCGGCGGTAGGGGCCGCTGCGGTCCTGCCAGCCCAGCGGGCTGTAGCCGCTGTAGTGACCGCCGCGCTTGCCGCCCAGCGTGGCGCCGTCCTCACCACCCAAGCCATGGGCCGCGGGCGAGTACGCGGCGCCGCCCTCCGCGTGGTACCGGTCATTCATCATCTTCCCGGCGTCGTCCTGGATGGAGCGACCCTGGGTGCCGTCGTTCTTCGGCGTGCGCGGGTCGATGCTGGATCCAATCTGGTCGATGGTGCCGTTGTAGCCCCGGTTCGCCGGCAGCGTCCAAGGCGGCAGCGGCTTGTTGGTGTTGCCACCCTCGATGTTCTTCATCGAATCGGGCTGGTCACCGCGCTGGGCGACGAGGCTGCCACGTGGCTCATCCGGCTGACTGCCACCGGTCTCCGGAAGCCCCCGGCAGCCCACGGCCAGAACCGCACCCGCCACCAATGCCGCCGCCGAACCCCACCGCCGAATATTCCGCTCGCGCATGTCGACTCCTCCGAGTCCCTTCAATCTGGTTGCTCGTACTTCCCGAAGATGGGGCACGCCGGGCATGGAGACCACGGGGTGACTCCATGTCCGCATGACGACGGACTGCCCGAACCCCACATATAGCCCCAGCGGCGGCCGGGAGCAGCCATCTTCGGCGCTCCCGGCGCCCGCCCCGCTGAGGGCTTCTTCTTCGTCGAGGAAGCCCACTTCGAGGTCGCGGGCTGGTTCCTCGCCCGGAGCCGCCGGTCTCCGTGGCGGATTGCTTGCTGGAAGACGTCTGAACCGACGTCCGCCCAGGCCCAGAGCGCTACTTCCTGGAGGCCTTCTTCGCCGCCGCGGACTTCTTCGCGGGCGCCGGCTTCTTCCCGGCCGAGGCCTTCTTCGCCGCCGCGGGCTTCTTCACTGGAGTCGACTTCTTCCCGGCCGAGGTCTTCTTCGCAGCCGCGGGCTTCTTCGCGGGCGCCGGCTTCTTCGCAGCCGCGGACTTCTTCGCCACAGGGGCTTTCTTCGCAGCCGCGGGATTCTTCGCCACAGGGGCTTTCTTCGCGGTCGCGGCCTTCTTCGCCGCACGGGGTGCCTTGGCGGCCGGAGCCGCCTTCTTCGCCGTCGCCTTGCTGGTCGCGGCGGACTTCCCCGAGACAGTCTTGCCCGCCGGAGCCTTCTTCGTGGCGGCCACCTTCTTCCCCGCGGGCGCCTTCTTCGCGGCGGGCTTCTTCACAGCACTGTCCGCCGCCGGAGCTTCGCCCTTCAGCGCGGCCAGCACCTCGGCGACGTGGCCGTTCACCTTCACCTTGGGCCACACCTGCTTCAGAACGCCATCCGGGCCGATGAGGAACGTGGCCCGGGTGATGCCCAGGAACTTGCGGCCATAGAGCGACTTCTCCCCCCAGACGCCGTAGGCCTCGGACACCGTGTGGTCCACGTCGGCCAGCAGCGGGAAGGGCAGGTTGTACTTGGTCGCGAACTTCCGGTGGCTCGCGGTGCTGTCCGCGGACACGCCCAACACCACCGCGCCCGCGGCCTCCAGCGCCGAGTGCTCGTCACGGAAGCCACACGCCTCCACGGTGCATCCGGGGGTGTCGTCCTTCGGGTAGAAGTAGAGGACGACACTCCGGCCCGCGAACTGCGCGAGCGAAACCGGGTTTCCATCCTGGTCGGCGAGTTGGAAGGCGGGGGCCTGGTCACCTGCTTGGGGCATGGGCATGCGGGCTCATTAACCACAAAGCCCGCGCCACTCAACGCCCAGCGACAGCGTCCCGCTAGTGCGCGGGGTGCCCCGGCTCACTGCCATGGTCATGACCATGCTCCCCGGGCGGATGGCTGTGGGCCTCCAGCCGGACCAGCTCCGTCCGGCAGTCCGTCAGGGCCTGGTGCAAGGGCTCCCGGTCCGCGCCCTCCGGCGTCTGGCCCAGCCGGATCGCCAGGGCCTCACACGCGGCGCGCTTGGTATCCACCTCCGATGTCCCGGGGCCCGTGGAACCCGGCGTGGCCAGGGGGCGCGGCGGCAGCTTTTCCCGCAGGCGACGGATGGCGGCGATCCGCTGCTCCGCTTCCGGGCGGACCTTGGAGTCCTTGGGAATCGCCTCGAAGGCGTTGATGACGGGGTCCCATGCCGGGTCCAGGGGGGACACGCGGCGGTCAATCAGGTCGCGGTAGGACTTCTCTGCGTCCCGGAGCTGATCGGGTCCCTTGTCGCAGCCAGGCGACAGAAGCAGACAGAGCGCGAGCGGCATGACGGCGGACAGCCGTCGGGTGATCATCCTCATGAAGGGTCGGTTCTCCTCTCCTGCTGGCCTCCCGATTGAAGCACGGCTAGGGTGCCGCGTCGTGCAGCCCATTCTCCTCGCCTTCCTGCTTGGCCTGTCCCAAGGCATGCTCCACGCCGTGGGCCCGGACCACTGCGCCGCTATGGCCACCCTCGGAACCCTGGGGGGAGGCCGGCGCCGCGCCGCCATCGCCACCGCCGTACGGTTCGCGCTGGGACACGCCGTCATGCTGGGCGGCATCGCCGCGCTCTGCATCCTGGCGGGCGTGGGCCTTTCAGAAACCTTCGAGCGCTGGGCCGAGATTTTCGGCGGCGCCGTGCTGGTGGCCCTCGCGGTGGCCGCCCTGCTTTTCCCCAGCAGCCTGGACCACGGACACCCGCACCTGCCCGGCCACACCCAGGAGCCGCATCAGCACGTGCACACGGTGAGCACCACCGCTGGCGCGCTGATGGCCGTCAGCGGCGTGCGCTCGCTGCTGCTGGCGCTGCCTCCCCTGCTGGTGGGTGGCAGCATGAGCGCGGCCGCGTGGATGTACCTGCCCGGCTTCGCGCTGGGCATCCTCATCGGCATGGGCGTGGTGGGGCTGATTTTCGCGGAGGGCATCGCCCGGCTGAACGCGCAAATCACCCGCTGGGTGCAGCGCGTGGTGGCCGTGGGCTCCGGCGCGCTGGGCCTGTTCTGGATTGGCTCGCGGCTGGTCGGCGGCTGAGCCCCCGCGCGGCGTCCCCGCCCATGACGGCGGGGACGGACGGCGCGGCGGCTACCCGCGCTTGTCCAGGATGCCCAGCGACATCATCGCCACCAGGAAGCCGTAGACGACGTGCTCGGGGCGGTTGGCGAAGGCCAGCAGCTCCGCCACGGTGCGGTTGCCATCGATTTTCGGCAGCAGCTCCGCCTCCCACCGCTCCAGCTCCACTTCGTTGAGCTGGTAGGCCGGAGCCACGGCGGGAATGAGGCGGTCCTCCGGCTGGAGCAGGCGCCGCAGGCGCTCCGGCTTGTAGAGCTTCTTGATGCCCCGGACGATGAGGTTGGCCGGGTGCACGTCCAGCTTGATGGACTCCGCGCTCGCCTTCTCGCGGAAGCTCAGCACGTACGAGCCTTCATCCCACGCGAAGAGCGAGTAGATGACGGCCTTCACCTGCTGACCCACGTAGTAGAGGCGCTCGGTGTCCTTGAGCAGCCCGCGCTCCACCAGCACGTCACCGGTGCGGCGGTTGGACTGCGCGGCCACCGCCGACGCGTCCTGGAGCTGCTCCGGCTTGATCTTCCCCACGCGAACGAGGAACTGGCCGAAGCGGTCCGCGAGCAGGTTGGAGAGGGCGAACACCGGCGTGCCCTTCTCGAAGTAGACGACCTTCTTCACCTTGCCCTTCTGCACGCCCAGCTCGCCCGTCTCGCGGGAGAGGTAGAAGGCGGTGAGGAGCGAAGGCAGGTTGTCGCGGATTTCACCGCGGCGGCTGCCCGGCGCGCCCGCGGGCGGCGGGTCCGGCGGACGGCCCGGCGTGGGCGGGCGCACCTGCGTGGCCGGCACCTTCTGCATGGGGCTGGCCGTGAGGTTGGCGCCGCGAATCTCCGCCGTGATGTTGCCGCCGCCCGTCACCTTGATGCGGCCGGTCAGCTCCATGGCGTCCTGCGGGCCTTCCTCCTCCACGTCGATGTCCAGTTCCACCTCGAAGGCGTCCTGGAGCGACGCGGCCGCCGCGGCGGGCTTCTCCGGAGGCAGCACCTTCGTCATCGCCTCGAGCAGCTTCTGAGCCTCGAAGGGTTTCTCGAAGTAGCCGGCGGCCTGGTACTTGGTGCGCGACTCGACGGCGTGCTTGCCACCCTTGAAGACGCCGGTGATGAAGAGGAGCGGGAGCTGGGGGTTGTCCTTACGCAGCGCGTCCGCGAGGTGGTACCCCATCATGTCGGGCAGCAGGATGTCGAGCACGGCCGCCGCCGGGGGCTGGGCCTTGGCCAGCTCCACTGCCTGCTTGCCGCGGCTCGCACCAATGACCTCGTAGCCCGCCTCCTCGAAGAGCTGCGTGAGGAGGGACAACAGCTCCTGATTGTCATCGACGACGAGGATTCGGGGTGCCATCGCGGGGCGTACCGTACCAGATGCGAAGGGAAGGGTCAGACAATCTGCCCCCGGGTGCTCCAGCCACCGCGGAAGATGCATCCGACCCTCCATGCGGTTAGGGTGACGCCCTCGATGTCCCCCTTCCGCTCCCACCTGCGTCACCTGCTGGCCTGCCTTCCCCTCCTGCTGCCCCTCGGGGCCATGGCCCAGTCCGACGGGGGGTTCGACGCGGGCCTCCCCGACGCTTCCGTGGGAGAGGGCGGCGCGGACCGGGACAACCCCGAGGGGGACGACAGTACAGGCAGGGTGAATACGTCCTGCCGTAGCACCCGGGATTGCTCCCCCCGCTTCTCCTGCGATGACGGGCGCTGCCGCTACACTGGCGTGCGCCAGGCAGACCAGCAAGGCTGCGTGCTGGGTGGCCAGGCCGCGCTCCTCATCGTCGGCCTGGCCGCTGTGGGCGGCTACAGGCGCAGGCGTTAGGAGCACACGCATGAGGCTGGGGCTCAAAGCGGACAACCTGCTGGAGCGCGTGGCGGACTGGTTCAACCTGGCCCCACAGCCGGTGGCCCATGCCTTCTTCGGGATGATGGCGTCGCGGACGCTGATGGCCGGCGTGCGGCTGGGCGTCTATGAAGCCCTGACGGACGGGCCCGCGTCGGCGGAGACGCTGGCGGCGCGGCTGAAGCTGTCCCAGGAGGGCACTCGCACGCTGCTGGAGGCCCTCATCGCATGCGAGGCCGTGGAGCGTCAGCGCGGTGGACGCTACCGGCTGGCCCCTCGCGCCAGGCGATGGTTGGACCCGCGCTCGCCCCGGTACGTGGGCGCCTTCCTGGAGTTCAACTACGCGCAGTGGGACTGGTGGAACGGGCTGGAGGGCGTGGTGCGCACCGGCCAGGCGGTGGACATCCACGGCTTCGCGCCCGACGACGCGCGCTGGCGCGACTACATCCACGCCATGCACCAGATGGCGCGGCTGGCGGCTCCGGAAGTCGTTGCGGCCATCCCCCTGCCCCGCGGTGCGAAGCAGGTGTTGGACCTGGGCGGCGCGCACGGCTGGTTCGCCGCCGAGCTGTGCCTGCGCAACCGGGGCTTGAAGGCCACGGTGTTGGATTTGGAAGGCAGCGCCCGCGTGGGCCGGGAAATCATCGCCTCGGCGGGGCTGAGTCACCTCGTCACCCACCGCGAAGGCGACATCCTCACCGCGGAGCTGGGCGGCCCGTACGACGGGGTGATGCTCTTCCAGGTGATGCACCACCTGTCCCCCGCACAGAACGTGGCCCTGCTGCGACGGGTGCGCGCTTCACTGGCGCCCCGGGGGACGCTGGCGGTGCTGGAGTATCTGCGCGAGAACGCCGACACGCCCACCAGTGCGGCGCCGTTGATTGGCTTGCACTACTTCCTCACGTCCGGCGCGGCCGCCTATACGCCCGCCGAGGTGGAAGGATTCCTGGACGACGCGGGCTTCCGCATCGAGACCAGCCGCCCCATCCGGCACCTGCCCTTGCAGACGCTCCTGGTGGCCCGACTGGACTGAGCGTCCACCCGACCGCTGAACTGGCGTGCCTGCCCGCGGAGGCCTGCCCACCCGGGAGACGCCTGCGCTACCCTGCCCGTCCCTTTGACGGCTCCCGTCACACCGCTGCCCATGCTTCCGCAAACACCACTTCCCGAGGACCCGCCGGACGTCCCGCTCGCTGTCGACCTCGACGGGACGCTGGTACGCACGGACACGCTGCACGAGAACCTGCTCGTCCTCTTCAAACGCGCGCCCTGGCTGCTGTTTCTGGCGCCGCTGTGGGTGCTCAAGGGCAAGGCCTTCTTCAAAGCGGAAGTGGCCCGGCGCGCCGCCCTGGACGCAGCCAGCCTGCCCTACCACGAGGAGCTCCTGACGTACTTGCACGAGGAGAAGTCCCGAGGACGCCGGCTGGTGCTGGCCACCGCGGCGGACCGGCGCATCGCCGAGGCCGTGGCCGCGCACCTGGGTCTCTTCTCTGACGTCGTCGCCAGCGAAGCGACGGTGAACCTGTCCGGCGAGCGCAAGCTCGCGAAGCTGAAGGAGCTGCTGGGCACCTTCGACTACGCGGGCAACGACGCGGTAGACCTGCCCTTGTGGCGTGAATGCCGCCGCATCGTCGTGGTCCACGCGCCAGCCGGGGTGCTGAAACAAGCACAGGGCCTGGGCCGCGACATCCACCGCGTCTTCGAGCGCCCAGCGACCCGCCTTCGCACCTGGGTGAAGGCGCTGCGCGTGCACCAGTGGGCGAAGAACGCGCTCGTCTTCGTGCCGCTCCTGGCCGCCCACAAGGGCACCGAGCCGGACAAGCTGATTCAGGCACTGCTGGCGTTTGCGGCCTTCAGCCTGTGCGCCTCCAGCGTGTACGTGCTGAATGACCTGCTGGACCTGGACTCCGACCGGCGACACCCGACGAAGAAGCAGCGTCCGTTCGCGGCGTGCACGCTGTCGGTGAGCACTGGCGTCATGCTGGCCCCCGTGCTGCTGCTGGCTGGCGCCGCGGTGTGTCTGCTGTTGCCGCCCGCCTTCTCCGCCCTGCTGGGCACCTACTACGTGCTGACGCTGGCCTACTCACTGCGGCTGAAGCAGGTGGTGATGTTGGACGTGCTGGTGCTGGCCGGGCTGTACACGGTGCGCATCTTCGGCGGCGCGCTCGCGGTGGACGTGCCCACGTCCAGTTGGCTGATGATGTTCAGCATGTTCCTCTTCCTCTCGCTCGCGCTGGTGAAGCGACTGAGCGAGGTCCGGCGCCTGCGGCAGTCCAATGAGACGTCCGCGCATGGCCGTGGCTACCTGGCCCAGGACTACGAGCAGCTCGCCAGCCTGGGCGCGGCTTCGGGACAGGTGTCCGTGCTGGTGCTGGCGCTCTACATCACCTCCGATGAAGTGACGGCGCTGTACGCACACCCAGAGCGGCTATGGCTCATCTGCCCGGTGATGCTGTACTGGGTGGGCCGGGTGTGGCTGCTGGCTCACCGCGGGCTGGTGAACGAGGACCCGCTCGTCTTCGCCCTGAGGGACCGGGTGAGCTACGCCGTGGGGCTCGTGTGCGCGCTGGTGCTATGGGCCGCCACGTGAGAGGTCTGGCGCGATGAAGCCACGGGAGTCCTGGGGGCGTTATCCTCAAGTCGAGCAGCAGACGCACGCCCTGGTGTGGCGCACGGATGCGCTGCCCCGGAAGGACGGGAGTCTGCTGCCCCACGGGCTGGGGCGCAGCTACGGCGATTCGTGCCTCAACGCGGGGGGCACGCTGCTGCTCACCTCGGGGCTCGACCGCTTCATCGCCTTCGACCCGGCCACCGGAGTGGTCCGCTGCGAAGCGGGCGTGTCGCTGGACACGATTCTGCGCCTGGCCGCTCCGCGCGGCTGGTTCCTCCCGGTGACACCGGGCACCAAGTTCGTGACGGTGGGCGGCGCCATCGCCAACGACGTGCACGGGAAGAACCACCACCGGGGTGGCACCTTCGGCCGCTACGTGCGCCGCTTCGAGCTGCTGCGCTCGGACGGCAGCCGCCGGGTGTGCGCGCCGGATGAGAATCCGGACTGGTACGGCGCGACGATTGGCGGCCTGGGCCTCACCGGGCTCGTCACGTGGGCCGAGGTGCAGCTCACGCCCATCAGCAACCCGTACGTGCTCCAGGAGACGGTGCCCTTCGGAAACCTGGATGGGTTCCTCGACGTGGCCCGCGCGTCGGAGAAGGACTACGAGTTCACCATGGCGTGGGTGGACTGCCTGGCCCGGGGCAAGAAGCTGGGCCGGGGGCTCCTGTACCGGGGCAACTTCGCGCCGCCGCAGTTCGACGGGCTGCCGCTGGCCAGGAGTCACCTGTCGCACGGCGTGGGGCTGGCGGTGCCCATGGACATGCCGGCCTTCTGTCTCAACCGGCTGTCGGTGTCCGCCTTCAACTGGCTCTACTACCACCGGCAGAACGGCAAGCCGAAGCAGCGGCTGACGCACTACGACCCGTTCTTCTACCCGCTGGACGCCATCTACGCGTGGAACCGCATCTATGGCCGGCGCGGCTTCCTCCAGTTCCAGTGCGTGGTGCCCTACACCACCGCGCGGGACGCGCTGAAGGAAATCCTGGAGCGCAGCTCGCGCGGCGGACTGCCCAGCTTCCTGTCGGTGCTGAAGACGTTCGGTGACATTCCCTCGCCGGGGTGGATGTCCTTCCCTCGCGAGGGCGTGACGCTGGCCATGGACTTCGCCAACCGCGGCGAGAAGACGTGGAAGCTGGTGGAGGATTTGGACCAGTTGACGCGGCAGGCGGGCGGCGCGGTGTACCCGGCAAAGGACGCGCGGATGAGCCCGGAGAACTTCGCGGCGTACTTCCCGCAGCGTGAGCGCTTCATGCAGTACGTGGACCCGTCGTTCTCCTCGTCGTTCTGGCGGCGGGTGAACCCGGTGTCCCTGCCCTTTTCCCTGGCCGCGGAGCGAGGCGAGACGGCATCCCCGCCGCCTCGGTCCCTGCTTGCCATCCGCTGACCTTCTTTCCGAGATTCGCTCCCCATGAAGAAAGTGCTCGTCCTCGGCGCCACCAGCGCCATTGCCCAGGCGACGGTGCGGCTCCTGGCCGCGCGCGGCGCCTCGCTGTACCTCACCGGCCGCAACGCGGCGAACCTCGACGCGGTGACGAAGGACGCCGCCACGCGCGGCGCGGCGAAGGTCGCGTCGCAGGTGGTGGACCTGAACGACTTCGACACCCACGAGGCGCTGGTGGAGGCCGCGTACACGGCGCTGGACGGGCTGGACGGCGTGGTGCTGGCGCACGGCGTGCTGGGTGACCAGGCGGAGGCGCAGCGCTCGTGGGCGGCGACGGAGGCGGTGCTGCGCACCAACTTCCTGAGCGCGGTGTCGCTGCTCACAGTGCTGGCCAACCGCTTCGAGGCGCAGAAGGCCGGCACGCTGGTGGTGATTTCGTCGGTGGCGGGTGACCGCGGCCGGCAGAGCAACTACGTGTACGGCGCGTCGAAGGGCGCGCTCAACGTCTTCCTCCAGGGCCTGCGCAACCGGCTGGCGAAGTCCAACGTCGCGGTGGTGACAGTGAAGCCGGGCTTCGTCGACACGCCGATGACGGCGCACCTGCCGAAGAACAAGCTGTTCGCCTCGCCGGAGAAGGTGGCGCGCGGACTCTTGAGCGCCGCGGACTCGCGGAAGAACGAAGTCTACGTGCCCGGCATCTGGGCGCTCATCATGCTCATCATCCGGACGATTCCGGAGACCGTGTTCAAGCGCATGAAGCTCTGAGCAGACATGGCGGCCCCCTGGCGGTGAGACAAGGCCCGCCAGGGGAGCACCTCCGCTGTGACGGGGGCGACTGGAAATCACCTGGGATACTCCGGATAGACTGTCGGGCCAGCCCACCATGAGCGCCACGGCCCCACTGTCCTCGGTCCCCGAGCCCCAGCCCGCAGCGTCCGAAGCGAGCGTGACACCTTCCGCGCCCGAAGCCTGGAGTCTCGCGCGGCGGCTGGCCTTCCGCTTCGCCTTCGCCTACCTGAGCATCTATTACTTCCCGTTCCCCTTGGACCTCATCCCAGTCCTGGGCGAGTCCATCCACGGGTTCCAGGACGGGCTCTGGAAGGCCGCGGTGCCCTGGGTCGGCAAGCACGTGCTGCGGCTGTCCACGGACATCACCGTGATGCCCAACGGCAGCGGCGACACCACGTTCAACTACGTGCAGGTGCTGATGAACTTCGTCATCGCCGTGGCGGTGACGGGCGTCTGGTCCGTCATGGACCGGCGCCGCACCGAGTACGTGAAGGCCCACGACGTGCTGCACGCGAACGTCCGGTACGTGCTCGCGATGAGCATGCTGTCCTACGGGCTGGCCAAGCTCTTCAAGTCCCAGTTCCCCTTCCCCAGCCCGGAGCGGCTGGCACAGCCGCTGGGAGACTTCTCCCCCATGGGGCTGCTGTGGAACTTCATGGGCTACTCGACGGGCTACAATGTCTTCACGGGCGGCGCGGAGTTCCTGGGCGGCTGCCTGCTGCTGTTCCGGCGTACAACGACGCTGGGCGCGCTCGTCGTCGCGGGCGTCATGGTCAACGTGGTGGCGCTCAACTTCTTCTACGACGTCCCCGTCAAACTCTATTCGTCCCACCTGCTGCTGATGTCGCTGTTCCTGGTGCTGCCCGATGCCCGGCGGCTGCTCGACGTGCTGGTGCTCAACCGCGCCACGCAGCCTCGCCCGCTCCAGCCGCCGTTCCCACCTTCGCGCTGGCTGAGTGGCGCCGGGCTCGTGATGAAGGTCCTGGTGGTGGGCGGCATCGCCTATGGGTTTGGGAGCTCGCGGCTGGAGTTCATCCGCAAGTACGGGGACTCCGCGCCGCGTCCCCCGTTCTACGGCTACTACACGGTCGACTCCTTCACCCAGGACGGGCAGCGCCTGGATGCCACGTCCGGAGACGCCCGGCGGTGGAAGGCGGTGGCCGTCAGCCGCTTCGGCCGGATGAACATCAAGCGCATGGACGACACCGTGAAGTCCTTCGGCCTGGAGGAGGACGCACCGAAGAAGACGCTCACCCTCATCGACGGCCAGGACGACTCCGCGAAGAAGTTCGTGCTCGCCTACACACGCTCGGACGCGAACCAGCTCGTCCTCCAGGGCACGCTCCAGGAGGCCGCCATCGAGGTCCGCCTCACGCGGGTGGATGAGTCCAAGTTCCTCTTGCTCAACCGGGGCTTCAACTGGATTCAGGAGGCCCCCTTCAACCGCTGACTCAGTCCAGCGCAGGCACGTCACGGCCCTCGCCGAAGCCCAGGGCCCAGAAGCGCGGCCGGACGGGCTCGCGCGCCAGCAGCCACAGCAGGTGGTACTTCGCCTCGTCCTGCCCATCCAACGCGAGCGCGAAGGTGCCGTAGTGCATGGCCACCGACGTGGCCGAGCGCAGCACCTTGTGCGCCTGGAGGGCTTCCACCGGCCCCATGTGGACCGGGCGGAAGGCGGTGGGCCGGTAGGCGCCAATGGGCAGCACCGACAGCCGCATGGGACCGAAGCGCTCGGCCATCATCGCGAAGTGGGGACCGAAGCCCGTGTCGCCGGCGAAGAACACCGGCCCGCCGGATGTGGCGAGGACGTAGCCCGCCCAGAGCGTCGCCGCGCTGTCGGTGAGCCCGCGGTTGGAGCGGTGCTGCGCCGGCACCGCCGTCACCGTGCGGCCCGGCGCCACCTCCGTGGACTGCCACCAGTCCAGCTCCACCACGTGCCGGAAGCCCTCGCCGTCCAGCAGCGCCTTGTTGCCCAGACCCACGATGAAGCGCGGATGGTGCGCCTCCTCCAGGCGCCGCAGCGTCGGCAAGTCCATGTGGTCGTAGTGGTTGTGACTCACCACCACCACGTCGATGGGCGGCAGGTCCTCGAAACGGATGCCCGGAGGCCGCACGCGCTTGGGGCCGATGAAGGACACCGGGCTCGGACGGTCCGAATAGATGGGGTCCGTCAGCATGTTGAGCCCGTCCGCCTGGACGAGCACGGTGGCGTGGTTGATGAACGTCACCCGGAGCTGTCCCGGCCCCACGCGCTCCGGAGGCGGCTTGCCTGGAGCGAATTCCTCGTAGTCCCGCCACGGGCCGCGAGGCCCCTTGCGCAGCGCCTTGAAGACCTCGTCTGGACTCAGGCGCTTGAGGGGCTCCAGGTTCTGGAACTGCTCACCGTCGAAGTGCGCCGTCACCGGGCCCTGATGACGGGGACCCGCGAAGAGGCAGCCCCCAAGCCACGGTGCCGACAGCAACAGCACCAGCGACAGGAGTTTCGTCATGGGCCGGGAAGAACGGTCCAGGGACATGGGTGCGGTGCTCCATCCAGACAGGACTGGGAAGACGCCCGCGCGGCCCGGGCTCGACGTCCATGTCTCGGCGTGACAGTGGACCGGGTTTGCGCCCGTCCGGCAACCGGCAACACACTTCTGGGCACGCCACTGCCCCCGCGCTCACGTCACGACGGCGTGCAGGATGCGCTCGAACAGCCAGGGCGTCTTCCCCAGCAGCCGCACCACGGGACGGCGAAGCCAGGGCCGTCGCGCCAGCATGAGCAGCGCGCCTGTCGACCGGGAGTACTTGCGGAAGACCCGCTGGAAACACTGCTCGTAGGGCATCAGCGCCTCGCGCGTGGCGCCATGGACGAGCGCCTCCGGTAGCAGGTTCCCCAGCGACTCCGCGCACACGAAGGCCAACGACAGGCCCTCTCCGGTGATGGCGTCCACGTAGCCCGCCGCGTCTCCCACCAGCGCGAAGCGGTCGGCGATGCGCGCTCGGGCCACCCGGGCCAGCGGTCCCGCGCCGCGGGGCTGGGAGTCCGGCTCCGAGCCAGAGAGCCGCTCCGACAGTCTGGGGAAGCAGGCCAGCAGCGTCTCGAAGCTCACCCGCCCTTCCACCCCGCCGTCCTCCCAGAGGAAGGCCAAGCCCACGCGCCGCGCGCCCGTGGGCGTCACGTAGGCCTCCACGCCATGCGCGAAGTGGATCTCCACATAGGGCGTCCACGGCGCGACCTGGAAGTGTCGTCGCAGGCCGAAACGGCGCGGTCCCGTCGGCTCCACCTCCAGACCTTCCGCGCGGCGCAGCGGTGAAGCCAGCCCATCCGCGGCCACCAGCATGGCGGCCTCCACCGGGCCTTCGGCCGTCTGCAGCACCACGCCATTGCCATCCCGCTGGTGGGACAGCACCTGCGTGCGCTCGCGCAGCTCCACGCCCACCGTTCGCGCCCGCGACACCAGCGCCGTGGCCAGCGCCACGCGCCGCACGCCCAGCGCGCCCTTGCCTGGGAACAGGCCCTCCGCCGTGCTGCCATCCTCCTGGACGTAGCGGATGCCCACGAAGGGATGGCTGCCCTGGTCATCCAGCAGAGGCAGGACGCCCAACCGCTCCAGCACCGCCATGCCGGGAGGCAGCAGCCCTTCGCCACAGGCCTTGTCCACCGGCGCGGTGCCGCGCTCCAGCACCACGGTGTTCAGCCCCCGCTGCGTGGTGGTGATGGCCACCGCCAGCCCCGCGGGCCCTCCGCCCACCACGGCGACGTCATACCGCTTCACGGCGTGGACTCCTCCGGGACTCCCATCCCCATGATGGCATGTCTCACGCTGACGCCGTGCACGGCCCCACGGCCTGAGGCCTCACGTGTCGCTCTCCGCGCGGACCATCGCCAACGCGCTCCGAGCCATCTCCACCGCCAGCCCCACCGCGCCAACCTTCTTCGGCGGCGCCAGCTCCTCGGCCAGGTAGCGGCGCAGCGCCTCGGCGCGGCGCAGCTTGCCGCTGGACGTGCGCGGCAACGTGCCTGGCACGAGCATCCGCACGGTGTGAGGCCGCACGCCCGTGGTCTCCACCACCGCCGCGCGGATGCGCTCCTCGACCACGTCATCCGCCTCCTGCCCCGAACGCTCCGCGAGGATGAGCAGCGCCTCGTCCTCGCCCCCTTCGGGCGTGAAGCCCAGCGCCACCGCGCAGCCCGCGCGCACGCCCGCCACGCTCTGCAGCGGCTCCTCGAACGCCTGCGGCGCGTGGTTCGCGCCTCGGATGATGACCACGTCCTTCGCCCGGCCCGTGAGGAACAGCTCGCCCTCCGCGACGAAGCCCAGGTCGCCCGTGTCCAGCCATCCGTCCCGCGTCAGCGTCCGGTCCGTGGCCTGCGCATCCGCGAAGTAGCCGGCCATCAGGGACGGCCCCCGCGCGAAGACCCGGCCCACGCACCGCTCCGCGAGCGCCTCGCCCGTCTCGCCGCGCACCTCCACCTCGAAGCCCGCCACGGGCATGCCCACGCTCACCAACTCACGCGAGCCCTCCGCCACCCGGCCTTCCCGGGCCAGCAGCCCCGCGTCCACGCCCAGCGCGCGCGGCCCCCGCCCTTCCGGCGGGAAGGTGACCGCGAGCGACGCCTCGGACAGCCCGTACACCGGCCGCAGCGCCCGCGCGGAGAAGCCCCACCGCTCGAAACGCACCGAGAAGCGGCGCAGCGTGTCCACGGACACCGGCTCCGCGCCGTTGAGCGCGTGCCGCCACGACGACAGGTCCACCCCGTCCAGCTCCGCGTCCTTCACCCGCTTCAAACACAGGCCATAGGCGAAGTTGGGCGCGGGAGAGATGTAGCCCCGGTGGCGAGACAGCGCGCGGAGCCACAACGCGGGCCGTGCGAGGAAGGCCTCGGGGGGAATCAGCACCAGGCTTCCCGGGTAGTACAGCGCGGACAGCAGACAGCCGATGAGCCCCATGTCGTGGTACAGCGGCAGCCAGCTCACGCCCACCCGGGGCACCCCCGCCCCCAGCGGCATCGCCATCTCCAGCGCCGCGACCTGCGCCAGCAGGGCTTCGTGCGTCAGCGTCACCGGCTTCGGATCCACCGTGGAACCGGACGAGAACTGGATGAGCCCCAGCGCGTCCGGCCGCACCGGAACCTCCAGCACGTCATCCCCCCGGGACACGTCGTCCACCGTGTAGCACCCCAGCCGGGGGCGCGCGCGCTCCACGCTGGGCCCCAGCAGCAGGCGCACGCGAGCGTCCGTCAAAACCATCACCGAGCCCGTCACGTGGAGCATCCGCGAGGTCGCGCGGTGGTACTCCTCCAGTCGCCCCAGCCGCACCGGCGGGTACAGCGGCACCGGCACCGCGCCCGCGAGCAACGTGCCGAAGAAGGCGTCCATGAAGGCCGGCGACGTGGGCAGCAGCAACGCCACCCGGTCACCCTCGCTCACGCCCAGCCGGGCCAGCCCCGCGGCGGTGCGCTTCGCCCGGCGGTACACGTCCGCCCAGGGCATGGCCACCTCGCGCTCGGCCGCGTCCACGAAGGTGAGCCCCAGCGGCGACGTGCGCCCGGTGTCCGCGAGCGCCGCGTTCACCGTCAGATGCCTGGGTGGAGGCAACGCCGGGCCCACCAGTCGCGAGCCAGCATCCTTCACGGCAGGGCCTCCTCCGGCCTGGGTTCCACCGGAGCCGCGACCCGCTGCGCCACCAGCTTCGCCAGGTCGCCCACCGTGCGCACGCCCTGCGCGTCCTCTTCGGACAGGCGGATGCGGAAGCGGTTCTCCAGCCCCACCGCCAGCACCGTGAGGCCCAGGCTGTCCAACTGGAGGTCACGCACCAGGTCTTGCGAGGGCTCCACCGCGCCCTTCCACTCCAGCTCCTCGGTGACGATGCGATGAATCTCCGTCATGACCTCCAGTTCGCGTTCAGCCACGTGGCACCTCCGGAATGAAACGAGGGCGATGGGAGAACGCCTGCGCGTACACATCACCCAGCGCCGCCTCTTCCGCGCGGATTCGCACGTAGAGCAGCGCCGCATTGCCCACTGAGAAGACCAGCGCCGTCCACCATGCACCGTGGATGAGCGGCACGCACGCCAGTTCCAACACCACCGCGACATAGTTGGGATGGCGCAGGAAGCGATAGGGCCCGCCCGTCACCGGCGCCAGCCCCGGTACCACGATGATGCGCGAGTTCCACCGGTCGCCCAACGTGGCGATGGCCCAGTACCGCAGCCCCTGCGCCAGCACCGCGCCCGCCAGCGCCGCCCAGCCCCACGCGCCCGGGAAGCCGCGCAGCAGCAGGAACACCTCCGCCACGCACGCCACCAGGAACAGCGTGTGGAACACCACCATGAAGCGGTAGTGCCGCTGCCCTGTCTCCACACCGCCGCGCGCGAAGGCCCGGGCGGCGTTGCGCTTGGAGAGCACCAGCTCCACCAGCCGCTCCACGACGAGCGCGGCCATGAAGCCCAGGAAGAGGGCGTGCGTGGAGGTCACCATCGCAGCAGCACCATCTCCGCGCCGAAGCCCGGCCCCATGGCCATCATCACGCCCCACTCCCCCGGCTGCGCGCGGACAGACTCCAGCGTCTCTCCGAGCACGAAGAGCACCGACGCGGAGGAGAGATTGCCCACCTCACGCAAGGAGGCCCACGAGCGCTCCAGCGCCGAGGGCGCCAGCTCCAGCGCCTCCTCGAAGGCCTCCAACACCTTGGGCCCGCCGGTGTGTGCCACCCAGTGCCGGATGTCCCCGCGCTTCAGTCCATGCTGCGCGAGGAAGCCATCCACATTGCCCCGGATGTGGTCCTTCACGAGCCCCGGCACCTTCGCGGACAGCACCACCTTGAAGCCGGTGTCCACCACGTCCCAGCCCATGATGCGCTCGGTGTCCGGGTAGAACACGGAGCGCGACGCCACCACCCGCGGCCCTCGCGCACCCGGGGCCGCCGCGCCTCGGAGCACCGCGCACGCCGCGCCGTCGCCGAAGAGGCCGGACGCGATGATGTTCGGGATGGACAGGTCCTCGCGCTGCAACGTGAGCGAACACAACTCCACGGCGATGACGAGCGCTGTGTGCTCCGGAAAGCCGCGCAGGTAGTCCGCCGCCCGGGCCACGCCCGCCGCGCCCGCCACGCATCCCAGACCGAAGAGCGGCGTGCGCTTGAAGTCCTCCCGGAAGCGCATGCGGTTGGCCAGCCGCGCGTCGATGCTCGGCGTGGCGATGCCCGTCACGGTGACGAAGAAGACGTGGTCCACCTCCTCGGGCGTGAGCTCCGCCGCGTCCAGGGCCTTGCGCACCACCGTTTCGCCCAGCTCCGTGGCCGAGCGAATCCAGGCGTCATTGCGCTGTTGGAATGTCAGCAGCGGCGGATAGGCATCCAGGGGCAACGCCAGATGCCGTCCTCCCACCTGGACGGCACGGTGCAGGTCCTCCAGCCGCTCCAGGTTGAAGTGGCGCGTGGCCCACAGCTCGCGGAACGCGGCGATGAGCTGCTCCTGACTGGCGTAGTGCGGCGGGAGTGCCCGCCCCACGGCACGGATGGAGGGCGAGCAGTCCTGGCCTGAGGCACTGAGCATGGCGTTCCCGGGTCATTCGCGTCGGTGGAGAGTTGACGCTTAATCGGAGACAGCGTCCAACGCGATACGGGATGTTCCCGCTTCCGTCTCCCGCACGCACCTCGCATGTCCGACTGTCACGCGGATGACGCACACGGCCGTCGCGGCCGACGCATCAACAACACGTGCCGGGAACCCCCTGGGCGGTGGCGTCGAAGAAATCCGTCCCGCGCCATACACAAGCGCTGAACGAACCTTGCTCAACGCCGGATGAAGGCCGCCGCCAGCAACAGGAGCAGCGCCCACGTCAGCCCTCCCGGTGCCGACGAACAGCCACCCTCGTCACGCGGAGGCGAAGGCCGGGGCTCACCTGGCACACCCGCGTCGACACCACCGTCCAGGTCGCCTCCTGGACCTGCGTCGACGCCCCCATCCAGGTCGACCCCACCGTCCGGGTCGGGCGGTGGCACGGTGGCGCAGGGCGCGCCGGAGTCCTCCCCGGAGATGCACAGCCGCCCATACCGGCCCAGGCCGTCGCGCCGTCCGTCCACCACGGCGACGATGACGTGCGTGGCGTCCTCGGCGTCCACGTGAGCGGACAGGGTCCCCAGGCCGTCCGCGCGTGCGACGCGCAGCACCTGCGTCGGCGTCACCGCGGCCACCAGCAGGTGGATGGCGGGAGAGTCCTCGCCCTCGGTGGGCTCGAAGGAGGCGGTGACAGAAGACGTTCCGCCTTCCACCTCGAAGTAGCGAGCCGACGCGGCCGCCACCCGCACGGACGGCTCCGCCATCGGCAGCGTGCGTGGCGCGACGGTCAGCTGCGCGTAGCCCTCACCGTTCTCATAACCCGCGCCCTGTGCTCGGCGCGGTCCGGTGGCCAGGTTCCACAGGGCGAACTCCGCGAAGGCGGTGTCGAAGTCAGCGCCCCAGTCGCGCTGTAGCGCCGTCTCCACCAGCACCGGCCAGCGGACCGACGGCGTCACGACGCTCTCCTCCCACAGCGAGCGCACCACTCCATCCCCGAAGCGCTCGCCCAGGAACTGGAAGTAGATGCTCGTGCCATAGCTGAAGGACACCGCCGGCCCTTCCGGGTCCAGCACCAGGGTGCGGTCCGGACGCGACAGGTACGCGGCGGTGAATCGCTCCAGGTCATCCAGCGCGGGCCGGTAGCGCTCACTGGCCCAGACCGCGGTGCCCTCCGATGCCACGCTGCCCAGGCCCGGGTGGTAGGCCGCCTGCACCGCGTGGAAGAACTCGTGGCTGGCGAGGATGTCCACCGCCTCGTCATGGGACGGGTAGTTGTAGCCCGCGAAGTCGTTCTCCTGGAGCATGTGCCCGGAGCAGCGCGACGACGCCTCCAGACAGCCGTCCAGCCGGAAGGCTCCGTCCGCGATGCCACCGAAGTCCACCAGGTACACATCGAAGCGGCCGTCGCCGCCGTTGTCGCTCCCCACCCAGCCGTCATCCGGCGGCAGACGGAAGCCCAGCCCTTCATAGAAGGCGGCGACGCGGTCATACGCGGACGCGACGGTCTCCACGGCGTCCGGAACACCACTCCCATCCGCGTCCACCGACGGCACAGCGTTGGACCCCGAACGGGAGAAGTGGATGCGGAAGAGCCCCCCAGGGGACACGACCGATTCCACCGCCTCGCCCTCGTCGAAGCGCGGAGGCATCGCCGAGGGCGAGGTGGGGCGCGCTCCCGCTTGCAGTCCCGCTTCCCACGTCACGAACGAATCGTGCCGTTCGTGCGGTTCACGCGAAGCCTGCTGGACAGGTCCACACCCGAAAGGGATGAGCAGGAGCAGCGCCCGGAGCTTCATGGCAGGAAGGCCCACTTCACGCGGAGCTGCCCCGAGCCGCTCGGCGTCCCCGACGGCAACTCGTTCGTCGCGTTGCAATGCTCCTGCACGGCCAGCTCGTAGTAGGACGTCACCTCGAACTTCACGTGGCGCCCATCCGCCAGGCGGATGATGAAGACATCCCCCGACATCTTCACGCAGCCCTGGTAGGACCAGAAGCTGCTCAGCGCCATCGTCGGCCCGGCGAGCCCCGAGTTGTCCGGGATGAACTCACACGTGTCGGTGTACCAGGCGTCGGACTGGAAGGTCAGGTCCGCGGGCACGGACGTCACGGTCTCGAAGCGGGTGCCCGTGGGCAGCCGCGCCACGCCAATGCAGGACGGGCCGGACGTGCCACCGTTCAGCCGGATGTAGTAGCGACGGAACGCGATGTCCCAGCCATGGTCGCCCAGCGACGTCTGGTCGTCGATGTTGACCCGCGCCAGGCCCTCGGGCGTGAAGCGAGCGTAGGTGTAGGACTGGTTCACCGTGAGGCCACCCGCGCGGGCGTCGATGTACGAACGGAACTCGCCCGCCGGCGCCTCCTCCTCGACCATCGCCGTCGTCGACGGCGTCGTGAGCAGGTTCAGCCGGTCGATGCTCTGCTCGCTGCAGGGCACGTCGCTCTGGCACAGCGGCTCCGTGCCCGCATCCGGCTCGGGCTCCGTGCCCGCGTCCGGCTCGGGCTCCGTTCCAGAGTCCGGCGTCGGGTTCGTCCCGGAGTCTGGCTGTCCGGCGTCGGGCACCGGGGTGGGGTCTTCATCAGACGAACCACAATTCACGAACAGGGCCAGCGCCATCGCCACGGCGGCCAGCACCCACAGGCCCTGCTTGCTGGCCTTCGTGTGCATCGTTTCTTCGGTGTGAGTCTTCATCAACGGCCCTCTCCCTCGGATGGTGCGGAGCCGGAGACCACCCATGGCCAGGACAAGGCGCACACGGCGCAGTGCCATTCCGGCCTCCACGCGCGGCACCATAATTGATAACGATTCTCATATTCAATATTCGACCCATGAAATCATCGTCCTCCTGAAGCGCCCATGCCGGGAATGCCCGCAGTCCTCGCCAATACCCTCGTGCCGTGGTTCGCGAAGGCCACCCGCGTCACTTCGGTTGAGACGCTGGCACCTCGACTGCGCCGCGTGCGCTTCGAGGGCGAGTCGCTCAAGGGTGTCCGCGCCGAGCCCGGCCACGAAGTGGAGTTCCGTGTCGGCCCGACGGCCTTCCGGCACGACACGCCGTCACTGGTGGACCCAGCGCGTGGAGCGCTCAAGGTCGTCGTCTTCTTCCATGCCAAGGCCCCGGAAGCAGCTGTCGTCATGCTGCGCCAGGAACTGCTCGACCGACGCGGCTTCGCGAAGCGCGACGTGCGCAGCAAGGCTTACTGGCGGGACGGCAAGCGGGGCCTCTGAGCGCAACGTGCGGAATGAAGCGAGCAGGCGGAGACTGTTGAGCGCGAGGAGGTACCGCCTGCCATGTGCGGTACGCAATCTCTCGACCTGCGCGATCGGTCCATCGCAGCCTGGCAAGAGAGTCCCCCCTTGCGGCCATTTCTCCGCGCGATGCAGCCGGTGGGCTGGCCCACTGCGGCGACACAATCGCCCAGCCCTTTTGAAGCGCGCCATGAGGCGAGCCGCCCCGAGGGCCGGGGCGCACCTCGGCAGCTCGCTGTTCGGAAATGTCGGGAGATTTCGCGGCGCAAAACCCCCGACATTTCCGAACAGCGAGCTACGGGAGTGACTCCGGCGCCCCCCCGGCGCGAGGGGCCTCCGGGGGGCGCGCGGTCCGTTCAGGATGAAATCCACCACGGAGGTGATGGCATCCGCGCGCGCCGTGCGCTCACGAGGCGTCCCCGCGCATGCACTCCTTGCGCGAACCGCTCCGTCCTGCTGTCGCTCGTCCTGCTCTGCCTGGCGTTCGCGCGGCCCACGGACGACACGTCGCGACGGTTCCGTCTCTCAGCACATCTGAGCTGCGCGCTGAGTCAGCGCAGCCGCCGGCACGCGGACGTCTTCACCGCCAGGGACACCCGCGCGCCGGGCACCACGCCCAGCTCACGCACCGACGCGGACGTGAGCCACACCACCCAGCGCACGCCCGCCACCTCCACGGTGGCCGCGTCCTCCCCCGTCGCCACGGGCTCCACATTCACCACCGTGCCCGTCATGACGTTGCGCGCGGAGACGCCCGTCAGCGGCTGGATGGACAGCAGGATGTCCGCGGCCGGCACGGCATAGGCCGCGCGCGCGCCCGGCGCCAGCGCGGGCGAGTCCGGCACCCACAACGACAACCCACCCTGCATCCGAAGCCGCAACCCGCCGTCGTCCGGACGCTCCAGGACTCCTTCGAGGATGTTCTCCTCCCCTTCCCCTTCACCGGCGAGCAGGCCTCGCGCCGCCGCGCCCAGCACCTCGGCCGCGGACCCGGCCGCGCGGACCTGCCCCTGGTCCAGCAGCAGCGCCTCCCGCGCCAGCACGCGCGCCTCGCCCAGTTGATGCGTCACGTACAGCATCGGCACCCGGGCCTCGTCGCGCACGCGCAGCAGATACGGCAGCACGCGTTCCTTCAGTGCCACGTCCAGCGCGGCGAGCGGCTCATCGAGCAACAACAACGCCGGGTCCGTGGCCAGCGCGCGCGCCAACGCCACGCGCTGCTTCTCGCCCCCGGACAGCGTGGCCGGGTAGCGGCGCAGCAGCGGCGCCAGCTCCAGAATCTCCACGGCCTCGTCCACGCGAGAGGCCCGTCCCGGCCGCACGCCAAAGCGAACGTTCTGCTCCGCCGTGAGATGCGGAAAGAGCAGCGCATCCTGGGGCACGTAGCCCATGCGGCGCTGTTCGGGCGGCACGTCGCTTCGGGCAACGCTGTCCAACAACACGCGGCCATCCAGCACCACCCGCCCCCGGGCGCCGCGCCGCAGCCCCGCGAGCACCTCCAGCAGCGACGTCTTCCCGGAGCCCGAGCGCCCCATCACCGCCACCGACGCGCCATCCAGCCGCGTGCCCACCTCCAGCGTGAAGCGCGCCAGTGGCAACCGGATGTCCAGCTCCAGGCTCACGCGCGCACCCTCCGCCCACGCCGCCGCGTCACCGCCTCGGTCGCGAACACCGCCACGAAGGCGAGCAGCGCCGCCACGCCCGCCAGCCGCAGCGCCTCCGCGTCCCGCCCCAACTGCGTGCGCTGGAAGATGGCCAGGGACAGCGTCTGCGTACGGCCTGGGATGTTGCCCGCCACCAGCACCGTGGCGCCGAACTCCCCCAGCGCGCGGGAGAACGCCAGCAGCGCGCCCACCAGCACACCGCGCCAGGCCAGCGGCAACGTCACCCGGAAGAAGGCGCGCGTGCGCGAATCGCCCAGGGTGCGCGCCACCGCAACCAGCCGCGGGTCCACCTCCTCGAAGCCCGAGCGCGCCGAGCGCACCAGCAACGGGAACGCCATCACCGCGCTCGCCAGCACCACGGCCTTGGGCGTGAAGACGACCTCCATGCCCCACGCGTCCAGCACGCGCCCCAACGGGCCGTTGCGCCCGAGCAACTCCAGCAGCACCAGCCCCACCGCCGTGGGCGGCAGCACCAGCGGCAGCGTCAGCACCGTCTCCACCACGCCCTTGCCTGGACCCTCCCACCGCGCCAGCGCGTACGCCACCGCGAGCCCTGGCGGCAGGATGAGCAGCGTGGCCAGCGTCGCCACCCAGAGTGTGAAGGACACCAACGCCGCGACGCCCTCCATCAGGGAGCCCGCGCGCTGGGAACGCCGAAGCCGTGGCGTGTGAAGACCTTCCGAGCCGCGTCCGACTGAAGGAAGCGCACGAATGCCCGCCCGGCCTCCGGCGCGGCGCCCTTCGTCAGCGCCGCCGCCGGATACACGATGCGCGGCACGTCCTGCTCAGGCACCTGGAAGGCGACGCGCACGCGCTTCGAATGTGCCGCATCCGTGGAATACACGACGCCTGCGTCCACGCGCCCCGTCTCCACCGCCGACAGCGCGGCGCGCACATTGAGCGCCGGCACGATATTCGGCGCCAGCGCCTTCCAGAGCCCCGCCTTCACCAGCCACGCCTTCGCATACACGCCCGCGGGCACCGCCTCCGGGTCCCCCAGCGACAGCCGCTTCAACCCACGCAACCCAGCGGGTGAGGACGGCGCCGACTTCGCGTCCACCGGCACCACCACCACCAGCCGGTTGGACAGCAGGTCCACGCGCGTCGAGGGCGCGACCAGGCCCGCCTTCTCCACCGCGTCCATCTGCGCCGTGTCGGCGGAGAGGAAAACGTCCGCGGGCGCTCCGGCCACGGCCTGACGTGCGAGGTCGCTCGAGGCCCCCAGGGAGAACTCCACCGCGTGGCCCGTGGCCTGGGTGAAGGCCGGCGCCAGCTCCTGGAGCGCGTCCGAGGTGCTCACGGCCGCGAACACCAGCACCGTGTCGGCCCGGGCAGACGCCCCCGACAACAGCATGGAGACGGCACAAAGCAGGAACAGATGACGCATGGCGTAGCACCTCGCATATCCGGACAACCCGCGTTGCATTGTCGTCAGGTCAGTGCCCATCTGGACAACAGATTGACCCGCCCATGCGGGGCCGCTATGGGATACTCCGTGTCACGGAAATTCCACAAAGAGGGTGAAGACGTTTCCGAGGACCTGGAGAAGCTCCAGAACCTGCTCCTCGCGCTGGGCCGGCGCAGTTCGCTCCGTGACCCCATCGCCAGCATGTGCGAGCAGCTCCAGTTTACGCCACCTCAGGTTCACGCCATCCTCTGGTTGGGTCAGGACGGCCCGCTCACCATGGGCGAGCTGGCGCGCCGGCTGGGGGTCACGGAGAAGACCGTCACGGGCGTGGTGGACCGGCTGGAGCGCCAGGGGCACCTGCTGCGCGAGCGCAGCGCCACCGACCGCCGCGTCGTGCACTGCCGCCTGACGGAGGAAGGCCAGTCGACCTGGGAGCGGCTCAACCGCGTGGTCGTCCATGGCATGCACCAGTTCCTGGGCATCCTCGACGTGGGAGACCGCAAGGCCCTCTTCCGCATCCTGGAGAAGCTGGTGAAGCGCATGAGCGCCCCGGCCACGCCCACGCCGCGTGAGCGCGCGGGCTGACAGCCGGGCCCCCGGCGAGGCCCCAGTCCCCCAGGCGGCCAGACAGGCTTCATGCCCGGGTGGTCAGCCCCCCTGCGTCGCGCGGCGGTCGCAGCTTGCGACAGGGGAGGAAGGCGATGAGGGTACACGCGCGCGGGGTGGCGGTAGGGGTGCTGCTGGGCCTGGTGGCCTGCCGGAAGGACGCGGAGGAGCCGCCTCCTTCCACGGCGACCTCCGCACCGAAGCCGACCGAGCCTCCCCCACTGCCCACCGGACGCGCCGTGGCGCTCGCCTCCGTCGCGCCCCTGGTGGCATCCGTGAGTCCGGCCGTCGTCAACGTGGAGGTGCGGCTGGGCGCGCCCACGCCTGGCGAGCCGAAGGACACGCCCTGGGGGGGTGAAGGTCCCTCGCCTTTCGGAGGCTTGCCGTTCGACGGTCTCCCTTTCGGCGACGCCCCCGAGGACCCGCTGTCTCCCTTCGAGGCCCCCTCGCCCTTCGCGCCGCCGGTGCGCGAGGGCATCGGCTCCGGCTTCATCATCGACGCCAGGGGACTGGTGCTGACCAACCACCACCTCGTGGAGGACGCGGAGGCGATTCAGGTACAGCTCGCCGACGGGCGCGACCTGGAGGCGCGCGTGCTGGGCTCGGACCCGCTCACCGACGTGGCGGTGCTCCAGCTCGAACGCCTGGACGGCGGCAAGCCCTTGCCGGTGGTGCGGCTGGGGGACTCGGATGCACTGCGTGTGGGGGACTGGGTGCTGGCCATTGGCAATCCCTTCGGCCTGACGTCCAGCACCAGCCTGGGCATCCTCGCCGCGAGGGAGCGCGACATCGCGGCGGGCCCCTTCGACGACTTCCTCCAGACGGACGCCGCCATCAACCCGGGCAACTCCGGCGGTCCGTTGTTCAACCTGAATGGCGAGGTGGTGGGCATCAACACCGCCATCGCCGGCGAGGGCTCGGGCATTGGCTTCGCGGTGCCCAGCAACCTCGTCAAATCGCTGCTGCCCCAGTTGGAGAAGAAGGGCACCGTCACCCGGGGCTGGCTGGGGCTGATGGTGCAGGACATGACGCCCGATTTGGGCGAGGCGCTGGGCGCGCCGGTGCAAGAGGGCGCGGTCGTCACCGACGTCACGGCGGAGACAGCGGCGGCCCGAGCCGGGCTTCGGCCGGACGACATCATCGTCGCCGCGGATGGGCAGCCCATCGACTCGGCGGGCGCGCTCACGCGGCTGGTGGCGCAGAAACCACCGGGCGAGGAGCTCACGCTCGCCCTCTACCGGGACGCGAAGAAGCGCGACGTGAAGGCGACGCTGGGCACGCGGCCCGACCTGGAAGGCGTCGCCGAGAAGGAGCCGGCCGTCGGCGGCTCGCAGCGCCCCGCCGAGCATCGCGTGGGGCTGAGCCTGATGGACATGGACCCGGCGCTGGCGGAGTCCCAGGAGCTGCCGCCCTCCGGCGCCTTGGTGACGGAGGTGGCCCCCGCCTCCATGGCCGAACACGCCGGCCTGCTGCCGGGCATGGTGGTGGTGGAGGCCGAGAACAAGCCCGTGCGAGGCGCGAAGGACGTGGTGACGGCGCTGCGGAAGACGAAGCCCGGCGAGTCCGTGCTGCTCCGCGTGGCCCTGCCGGGTGGCGCGCTGGAGCTGCGCGCGCTCACGGTGCCGGAGAAGTAGGCGCGCGCGCCAGCAGCACGCGGGGATGCAGCAACAGCGCGACGGCCTCGCGCACCGTCCAATAGATGCGGTCGAACGTGTCCAGGTTGCGCTCGGTCTCCAGCGCCGGACTGGTGGCCACCTCCCAGCCATACAGCCGGAAGTAGTTGCGCGCGCGCAGCAGGTGATACGGGTCCGACACCACCACCACGCGCCGAGCCCCCAGCCCGCGCAGCACCTCGGCCGTGAGCCGGGCGTTGTCGTCGGTGGAGTGACTTCCCTCCTCCAGGACACACGCCTCCGCCGGAACGCCCATCCGCGTCGCCAGCGCCAGCATGGCGCGTGCCTCGGAGGGTGGATTCACGCCCACGCCGCCGGAGAAGACGAGCCGGGGAGCCACGCCGCGGTGGTACAGCGCCACCGCGTGTTCGGTGCGCGCGCGCAGCGCCCCGGAAGGCACGCCCCCGGGCAACACGCGCGCGCCCAGCACCACCAGCACGTCCGCGGGCGCGGCCTGCTCGCGTTGACCGAAGCGGTCCACCACCCAGGCGAGGCCGAAGACGCCACACGTCAGCACGCCCGCCCCCACCATCAGGAGCCGGAAGAGGCGCGCCGTGCGCGGCGTGAGTGACGTGGGCGGCACCCTCCGCACGCTAGCCTGAAGTCGCCCCTCCGCCACCGCGCAATCCACGCCGATGCCCGGTGGCCACACACCGTCGCGCGTTGCCGCGGTGGCCAGCAAGAACTGCCGGGGTAGCGAGGATTTCCGGCGCTGGCGCGTCGCCTGAGCGCATGTCCCGAGGGGCCATGGGAAGGCCCGGGGAATGAACCGCATCTCGGCCGCGGCGCGTCGTGACCGGGCGCGTGCGCGGCATGACACGCAGGCCCGGGCGGACTGGACGTAGCCCCAGGGGTGCGCTCCAATCCCCCGGGTGATGACTCCTGAAGACGCAACGAAGGCCCTGTCGGAAGTGGAGCTGGTGCCCTGCGCGGAGATGGCGCTGATGGACGCGCGGCGGCTGGTGGACGCCTGCCTGGGCGCGGACGTGCCGGCGCTCGTGCATCGCGAGGCCTGCAGCAAGCCGGGATGCAGCCCGAAGTTCCAGGTGCTGGTGCGCCCCGAGGACGGCCCTCGCGTGGCCGCCCTGCTCCAGCAGCGGTGGATGGACAGCATCGAGCGCGAAGGCCTGGTGCCCATGGGACGCACCGCCGCTGCGGCGCCCCCCCTCTCCGAGGACGGCGAGCCGCCCTGCCCGGCCTGTGGCACCGCCGCGCCGCTGCTGGAAGGCGCCTGTAGCGACTGCGGACTCCAGCTCGATTGAGGGACGGGCGGACGCGAGCGGTTGTCACATCATCGCTTCGTCTCATGAAACATTTGCAGCACACTGTGGCCTGCAAACCCAAACGAGGGGCGTCCGCGCCCCCGCGGAGAGCGTGAATGGAAGTCAAAGGCGTCGCTTTCCTGGCCCGGCAACAGTTGATGGTGCAGACCCACGGGGAGGCGGCCTGGAAGGCGTTCCTCACCAACTTCGCGAAGAAGGAACCCTTCTTCTCCAAGCCCGTGATGCCGGTGTCGCGCATGCCGGCGGACGCGTTCCTCCGGCTCAACGACGAACTGCTGGCGCGCTTCTACAACAACAACCCGAGCGCATATTGGCAGTTCGGCGTGAAGTCCGCCGAGTACGCCCTGGGCCAGGGCCAGCTCAAGGCGATGTTCAGCCAGGGTGACTTCCGGCGCTTCCTGCTGTTCACCCCCGGCATCTGGAAGGGCTACTTCACCGAGGGCGACCTCAACGTGCTCCCCGGTCAGGGCCACACCGACCTGCACATCACCCACGTTCCCCGGCCACACCCCTACTTCGAGCTGTCCGTCATGGGCTTCGCCTCCGGCGGACTGGCGTACCTGGGCGCGCAGAACCTCGAGCACCAGGTGCTCAAGGGCTTCACGCGCAACGACAACGAAGTGCTGTACCGCTTCAACGTCGGCTGATGCCCGCGCTGGCCCGCGCCTCGTTCAAGGCGCGGTGCCAGTGGCCGCGCGCTCGGCAACCAGGGGCGCGGCTTCCGGCTTCAGCCGCAGGTCCGCCACCACGGGGTAGTGGTCGGACACGTCCACGCGCAGCACCCGGCTGGCCACGGACGTGAAGGCATCACACGCCAGCACGTAGTCGATGCGCAGCGTGGGCAGGAAGAGCGGCAGCGGATACGTGCCCCCCGTGCCCCCCGTCGCCGCGGCGACGTCATGCAGGGCCCGCCGCAGCAGCCGCGTGGAGCGTGAGTCCGGTCCGTCGTTGAGGTCCCCCAGCAACACCTTGGGCCGCGAATCCTGCGCCATCAGCCGCGCCACGTAGGCGCTCTGCCGCACGCGGGTGTCGCTGTTGAAGGGCTGGCGGATGAGGTGCGTGAGGTAGACGCTCACCTCGCGCCCATCCACCTCCACCACCGCATGCGCCACGGTGCGAGGCTCCGCGCCGCGCGGCCCCGGCAGCGGATACTGCGCCAGTGCCTCCAGCGGGAAGCGCGACAGCACGGCGATGCCGTAGGCCCCGCCGAACAAATCCGTGGTGCGGAAGTGGGCGCGGTACTTCAGGCCGGTGAGGCGCGACAGCTCCTCCGCCTGGTCCAGGCCGCGCGCGCGGGTGGACCCCACGTCCACCTCCTGCAAGGCGACGACGTCCGGCACCGCGGCGCGAATCACGTGCGCCACGCGCTCCAACCCGCGGGCGCCGGATTGGATGTTGAAGGTCATCACCCGCAGCTCTCCCGGGGCGCGCCGCACGGCGGCGACGGACTCGGTGGAGGCGAGGTAGCCAGGGCCGGTCGCACACGCGAGCGGCCCCATCAGGAACAAGAGGGGGAGGAGGCGGCGAACGCTCATGGGCGGAAGGGGCGCGATGTTAGGCCCCCTCCGCGAACCTGTCTCCCTGCCCCCCAGGCCCGTCCGGAAGGCAGCCGGCCTGGCGGGCCATCAGTAAGCAGGCTGGCAAGGCCGTGTCCGCCCTCCACCGGGGGGGCCCGACCCAGGAGCCGACCTGCGTCCGGTCCAGGCCGCCCTTCCCCCTGCTCCATCCCACGCCCAACCTGTTTCTTCATGAAAACGACACTGGCATCCGATTCGTCTGGCCGGTCCCGCTGGCGCTCGTGGGCGCTGATGGCCATTCCCGCCGCCCTGCTGCCCGTGGGACTCCTGCGCTACCGCGCCCGGCGCCGGTCACGCCGCCCGGCGCCCCTGCGCAGCGCCGTGGGCCTGGGGCTGGTGTCCGTGGCCATCCTGCGGCTGGCGGGCAACTCCCGGCGGAAGGTTCGACGGGTGCCGTCCTTCTCCGCCTTCCTGCCCGACGAGTTCACCGCCTCGGTGGCCTCCGGTCACTGACGGCGCTGTCGCGCACGGAGGCCTCCTTTCAACGAGGCCTAGCGGCGGCGGCGCAGGCGGGTGCCGAGCAGCACCAGGGCCGCGCCCAGCAACGGGATGCCGCCCGCGGCGGCGCAGCCACCGCCGTCATCACCACCACCACCGTCGCCGCCGCCAGTCGCCACGTTGACGTTGAGCGTGGTGGCCGCGGAGGCGTCTCCCTGATCGGTGCCGTTCTCGTTCACCGAGTTGCCCGCGCCGTACAGGGTGACGGTGCCGGGAGTGGACGGCGCCACCAGGGTGAAGTCGAAGCGGGCCTCTCCGCCGGAGAACGCCTGGATGTTCTTGTGGGTGACTTCCCCGCTCAGCTTGTACGAACCCGTGCCCGGGTTGAGCGTGCCGCCGTTGTCGCTCACCGCCACGTTGTAGCCCGCGCCGGCGGCCGGACCGCCCCGGACGACGAGCGTGTAGTTGCCGGTGGCGCCCGGCGCCAGCGTGGTGGGCCCTTCGATGGTCACCGTGGGTGCGCTGCCGCCGGTGTGGCACTCTGCACAGGTGAGGCTCGAGCCCTGCTTACCGCTTCGGCCACTGATGCCCATGGAATTGGCGAACGCGGAACCGGAGACAAGGCACGCCGACACAACGCCGGCAACTCCGAGTGATGCAAGGTACGACCGCATGAAGCCTCCAAAAAGGAACGACGGGAAGGAGGCTCTCTACATAGCGCGACCCTCCCACCCTTCACAGCCACCCTAACGGCCGCTACTGCGCAGCAATACCGCACAGGCCTCGTCACGAAGTTGAGACAAGGTGAAGCGCGTTCCCACACCGGAGTGCTCCAGTCCGGCCCCCAGGGAAAGCACCCCGTGCGCCATGGTCCAGGCCAGGTTGGCCAGCCGACGCGGCTGGAGCCCTGGGGCCAGCCGGCCCGCGCGCGCATCCGCCTGGAGCCGCGCCTCCAGCACGTCATTCAGATGTCCACTCAGCGCCAGCACCCGCGATTGGTGCGCCTCGGATTGCCGCCCCGTCAACTGCGGCCACAGATAGACGACGCGAAAGCCGTCCAGGTCCTCGGCGTACAAATCCACCCGGGCACGAACCAGCGCGGCCAGGGCCTCCACGCCGCTGGCCGCGGCCGTCACCGCCGCCTCCAGCACCTTCACCTCGCGCTCCAGACCCTCCACCGCCAGCGCCCCCACGAGGTCCTCCTTGGAGCGGAAGTAGTAGAACAGGGAAGGCTTGCTCAGGTCCGCCTCCGCCGCGACGGCCTCCAGGGTCAGTCCCAACACCCCGCCCCGGACCAGCACCGCCCGCGCGGCGACGAGGATGGCCTGGCGGCGCCCCTCCTGACGCCGCGCCTTGCGTGCCTCGCGCTCGGAGGGCTCTGCGGTGGGAGCCGGTGCGGGGGTGGACGCGGCTGGTGACACGGCGCCGCGACGGCGGCCCGGCGCGGTCTTGCGGCCACCGCCGCTAGAACCGGGCGAAGGCATTCCGCACCGCCTCCCGGCCGCCCTGCTCCACCACGTCACCGTGGCACACCACCACGCGCTCCACGTCCCAGGCCTGGGCCCGCGCCAGGGACGCGCGCACGGCCTCCCGGTCCTTGATGACGGAGCGGACCAGCATGGACGGCGCCAGCCGCTGCCACGCGCCGCTCAGCTTCAGGTACATGCGGGTGAACCACGAACCCGTCCGGTGCACGTTGAACGCCAGGTCGGTGACGAACAGCGTCTGGCTGGGGCGGTGGAAGAAGAGCAGCTCGTCCACCTTGGGCATCCCCTGGACGAGCACCTGGTCCAGGACGCCGGCCCAGCTGGCCTCGGCCGTGTCACCCAGCTCCAGGTCGATGCGCAGGTCCGGCCGCTTGCGCCGCAGCGCCGCGGGCGCGGCCACCTTCGCGTCGGGATAGGCCGCCGCCCAGTCCTGCACGTACAGGTGGTGCATCAGGTTGGGCGCCACCAGGAAGCGCACCGGCCCGAGCGCATCCACCGCCGCCCGCGCCTCCGGACTGAAGCGGACGGGCGAGTGGAGCCACAGCCCCCCATCCGGCAGGCGGACGGCCGTCATCCGGCCCCCCAAGTCCATTCCCCCGATGCGGAACTCCACCGCGAGCACGTGCACGTCGTCGGCCACCTGGCGAAACATGACTGCCTCCTGGATGCAGATTCAACCGGCGCTCATTATTCTGACCGTTGGTCGAAAAATGCAATCCCGTCCAGGAAGGAACCCAGCGCCCGTCCGGGCGACGGGGCCGTTGATTTCCGGGTGGGCCCGGCGTAGGCAACCGTCCTCTTTCCACGACTTTTGAAGGGTGCTCCGCACATGGCCGAGAAGCTCACGCCCCGCGAGAAGGGCTTTTCCGAGTGGTACGTCGACCTGGTCCAGAAGGCGAAGCTCGCCGACTACTCGGACGTGAAGGGCTGCATGGTCATCCGGCCCAATGGCTATGCGCTGTGGGAGAACATGCAGCGCGTCCTGGACAAGAAGTTCAAGGACCTGGGCCACAAGAACGCCTACTTCCCGCTGCTCATCCCCGAGAGCTACCTGAAGAAGGAAGCCGAGCACGTCGAGGGCTTCAACCCGCAGCTGGCCGTCGTCACCCACGCGGGTGGGTCCAAGCTGGAGGAGCCCTACGTCATCCGGCCCACCAGTGAGACCATCATCAACCGCAGCTTCGCCAAGTGGATCCAGAGCTACCGGGACCTCCCGCTGCTGCTGAACCAGTGGGCGAACGTGATGCGCTGGGAGATGCGCACGCGCCTGTTCCTGCGCACCACCGAGTTCCTCTGGCAGGAAGGCCACACCTGTCATGAGACGGAGGAGGACGCGGAGAAGGAGACCCGGCAGATGCTGGAGGTCTACCGGACCTTCGCCGAGGACTACATGGCGATGCCGGTGCTGACCGGCCAGAAGTCGGAGTCCGAGCGCTTCGCCGGCGCGCTGCGCACCTACAGCATCGAAGCGATGATGCAGGACAAGAAGGCGCTCCAGGCGGGCACCAGCCACAACCTGGGACAGAACTTCGCCAAGGCCTTCGACACCCAGTTCCAGGGCCGCGACGGCAAGATGCACCACGTGTGGCAGACGTCCTGGGGCGTGTCCACGCGCCTCATCGGCGGCCTCATCATGACCCACTCGGATGACGCCGGCCTCATCGTCCCGCCGAAGCTGGCGGCCACGCACGTGGTCATCATCCCCATCTTCGGCAAGGCCTCCGACGCGGAGAAGGCGCAGGTGCTGGAGAAGACGAACGCGCTGGCCGCGGACCTGCGCAAGGCCGGCCTGGGCGTGGTGCTGGACGACGACGACACCAAGAGCCCGGGCTTCAAGTACAACGAGCACGAGCTCATCGGCACGTGTCTGCGCATCGAACTGGGCCCCAAGGACCTGGCCAAGAACTCCTGCGTCATGGTCCGCCGTGACGTGCGCCAGAAGGAGTTCGTGTCGCTGGACGAGGCCGTGTCCAAGGCGCAGGTCATGCTGGACGCGATGCAGAAGGACCTGTTCACCAAGGCGAAGTCCTTCCGCGACTCGCACACCTTCGAGGTCAACTCCTACGAGGAGCTGAAGGAGAAGGCGGACCAGGGCTTCCTGCTGGCGCACTGGAACCTGGACCCCAAGGTGGAGGCGCGCATCAAGGAGGAGACGGGCCTGACGACGCGCTGCCGTCCCTTCGACCTCAAGCAGGAGCCGGGCAAGTGCGTCGTCACCGGCGAGCCTTCGCCGGGCCGCATCGTCTTCTCCAAGGCGTACTGAGTCCCCGTCACGTCAGGGCCGGCGGCAGGGCACGACATCGCCCGCCGCCGGCTCGAACCGGAAGGCGCCCCCGCAGCGCGCCTGGTGGCACCGGTCACGAGCAGGGCGACACCCACCGGCTCCGATGCTGAAGGGAATCGAAGGACTGTGTCTCGCTCATGAGGTCAGGAGCCGTGAGCCATGCGCCTGTTCACCGCCGTCACCCTGGGGCCCGCCATCGAAGCGCGCACCACCGAGGAGTTGCACCGGCTGCGCCCCCTGGCCCCCCAGGCCCGCTGGGTGAAGTTGGAGGGCCTCCATCTCACGCTCGTGTTCCTGGGGGACGTGGATGACGCACGCCTGCCCGCCATCCGCGATGCCCTGACGCCGATTGGAGCTCGGCACTCCCCCTTCGTCCTGTCTGTCGTCGGTGGCGGCGCTTTTGGCGCGCCCGCCCACCCACGCGTGCTCTGGGCGGATGTGTGCGGCGCCACGGACGCGCTGAAGGCCTTGCAGGCGGATACCGCCCAGGTGCTCCGGCCGCTCGGCTTCGAGCCCGAGCATCGCGAGTACACCGCGCACCTCACGCTGGCCCGCGCGAAGCACCCGCGCGGAGACGCCGCCCTCCTCGCATGTGTCCAGGCGCTGAAGGACACGTCACTGGGCGAGGGGCGTGTGGACCACCTGGTGCTTTTCGAGAGCAAGGGCGGCCATTACCTGCCCCGACTGGAGGTGCCCCTCACCCGCACGCTGGGGTAGCGGCCCCCTCGTGACGGCTGGCATCCCGGCTGCACTCTCCGCACGCCGGAAGCAGCCAAGCACCTGAAAGGACTCGTCAATGCGGTGGATGGTCATGCTGATGGTGTGGTTCGGCGCACACAACGCGGTCGCGGCGCCACAGGAGGGACTGGAGGCCCGGTTGCAGACGGGAGACATCGTCCTGCACACCTCGCGCTCCTCGCAGTCACAGGCCATCCAGAAGGCCACGCAGAGCCCCCTGTCCCATGTGGGCATGGTGGAGGTGACCGACCAGGGCGCGTGGGTCGTGGAGGCCGTGCAGCCGGTGCAGCGAATCCGGTTCTCGAAGTGGAAGGCCCGGGGCGAGAAGGGCGGCATCCTCGTCCTACGCCCTCGGGAACTGAGCGATGCGCAGCGCCAGCAGGCGGTGGCGGCGGCCAAGGCGCACCTGGGCAAGCCGTATGACTGGCACTTCGGCTGGGGGGATGACGCGATGTACTGCTCGGAGCTGGTGCGCAAGGCCTACGCCCAGGGTGCAGGCGTAGAGTATGGGAAAATGGAACGGCTGGACTCGCTCCGTGTGAAGGGCCTGGAGCAGCAGCTCCGCGAACGTTACGGGAAGCGGGTTCCCCTGGATTTGGAGCTGGTGACGCCCGCCAGCATCGCCGCGGATGCACGCCTGGAAGTGGTCCACTCCGACTTCCCGTCCGCGAGGTAGGTGCGGATTCGCGAGGATGCAGCGGCGGGGCACGGACGCGATAGAGTGTCCGCATGCGACGCGTTCTGGTGCTCCTCCCTCTCCTCGCGCTGGCCGGCTGTAAAAAGGACGAAAGCCCTGGCGCTGCCAAAGTCACGGTGGACTACTCGGGCTTTCTGCCCGGCTGCGTGCAGGTGAACGCACGCGACGAGGGCAGCGGCAAGGAGCTCTCCACCACCGTTGCCGGCAAGGGCGGGCCCACCGGAGGCTCACTGACGGTCGCGGTGATTGCGCCCGGCGGCTGGGGCTCGACCATCCAGGTGGAGGCGCGCGCCTTCGAGCAGACCTGTGACGCCGCGAGCCCCGTGGTGACGCGGTCCACGTCCGTGACGCTGACGCCAGGAACCCCCGTCCCGGTGGCCCTGTCCCTCCAGGCGACGGATGCGGACGGCGACGGGTACGTCTCCGTGCTCACGGGCGGCACGGACTGCCAAGACGCCAACCCGGACATCCACCCGGGAGCGACGGAGCGCTGCAACGACGTCGACGACAACTGCAACGGGCAGTCGGACACGGTGGAGCTGCGCCTGGGCCAGAGCTGCACGGAGGGCGAAGGTTGTGAGGGCGTCCGTGCCTGCGATGGGAACGGCGAGGTCATCTGCAACATGCCGCTGGCCGCGTATGCCTACCCTGACGTGGACCAGGACGGACACGGCGACCGGAACGCCGCTCGCGTCGCCTTCTGCGCCGGTATCCCGCAGGGCTATGTCACGGGTCCCGCGGACGACTGCAACGACAACAACGCCAGCATCCGGCCAGGTGCGACGGAGCTCTGCAACGGCGTCGACGACAACTGCAACGACCAGATTGACGAGACGTTCACCGACCTCGGCACGGCGTGCACCGCAGCCGCCCAGTGCGCCGGCGTCTACGTCTGCGACGCCTCGGGCATCGCCACCACCTGCCAGGCCACGACGACGCCCAACGACTGGTTCCTGGACGGCGACGGAGACACCTTTGGTGATGGCACGGCCGTGTCGTCCTGCGTCTCGCCTGGCGCGGGCTACGTCCAGGCTGGTGGTGACTGCAACGACGGCAACCCGTTCACCTACCCTGGCGCGCCGGAGCTGTGCGACGGCCTGGACAACAACTGCGACGGGAATGTCGAAGGCCCCGAGGTCTGCCCGAGCGGCGGTGCCAGTTGGGCAGCCCGCACCGTGGGCGCGAGCGATCAGGAGTGGCGCTCTATCTTCACGGAAGTTCCAGGCGACGTGACTGTCTCAGGGAACCAGGGAGGGACCGCGATACTCACGCCGTCCTCATCCACGTTCCAGACCAACGCGACCAACTGCGGCGACAGCACCAGGGGCTGGAACGCCGTCTGGGCGGACATGGCCAACCAGGGCCGCCTCTACCTCGGCTCGTCGGGAGGAAGCCTCACCTTCCTGGACAGGAGTCAGAATGCCTGCACCCAGACGCATGACATGACCCGATGGATCCGAGGGCTCGTCGGCTTCCGCCGCGAAGGGACCCTTGAGATTCATGGGGTCACTGAGAACTCCGGCTCAGCGAACCAAGGCCTGACTTTCACGTGGACCGGAGAGGCCGGGCCGAATGAGCTGAAATTCGGAACCACCACTGTCGGGCCGCTCTTCGACCTCCACGGGCGTTCCCGGTCATTGCTGTTCGCGGTCGGCGGCTTCGATGGCGGGTCCAGCAGACCTCGAATCTACCGTTTCAACACCAACACCAGTCAGTGGCAGTCGGAGAACGTGGAGACCACAATCTCAGGCCTGGGCCGACTTCGCGGCGTCTGGGTGGTGAACGACAAGCTCGCCTTCGCCGTCGGTGACCATACGGGCGGGAAGAACACCGTCCTCCAGTGGGACGGAAGCACCTGGAGCCGGATGCCCTTCCCCACCACGCACAACGAGATACTGACCTCCGTCATCGCCTTTGGTTCGAAGTCGGTCTACGTGACCGCGCAGAACGGCCGCATCTACCGGTATGACGGCACGGGGTGGCAGATCGCCTTCGAGAACACGAACCTGCGCTTCAACGACATCGCCGGCACCAGTCCCGCGGACCTCTGGGTCGCGGGCAACGCGGGCCAGATTCTCCACTGGCCCCAGTAAACCGGCTCACGTCACCCGCCGCGCCACCACGAAGCGGCGGGTGAACGGGAACGGCGTCCCATACGGCTGCGCGGGATAGGACTCGCGCAGCAACGGGCGCAGCGTCTCCACGAAGGCGCGCGCCTCCTCCCCCTTGAGCGCCGCGAGCACGGGCCGCAGCGTCGTCCCCAGCAGCCACTCCAGCACCGCGTCCTCGCCCGGGAGCACGTGCAGGTACGTCGTCTCCCAGGCCTCCACCGTCAGCCCCAGGGCGAAGAGCCAGGACGCGTACACAGGCAGGGACTCCACCGGTCTGCGCCGCACGGGCGCCAGGACAGAAGCGAAGCGCGGCAAGGCCCGCACCTCGTCGACACGCCGGTGCGAAGGCGCGTCGAAGTTGGCTGGTACCTGGAAGGCCAGCACCCCGCCGGGCGCCAGCTTCGCCACCAACCGCCCGAGCAACACCTCGTGGTCCGGCAACCAGTGCAGCGCTGCGTTGGACACGAGCACGTCCAGCGGCGCGGGAGGCTCCCAGTCCGCGAGGTCCGCCACCTCGAAGCGCACCGAGCCCACGGACGCACCGCGACGGGCCGCCTCAATCATCTCCGAGGACGCATCCACACCGGACACCTGGGCGGACGGCCAGCGCTCGGCCAACACGCGCGTGAGGTCCCCGGTGCCACACCCCAGGTCCGCGACCTGGGAGGGTGACGCCGCGTCCACCCGCGACAGCAAATCGAAGAAGGGACGCTTCCGCTCGTCGCGAAAGCGTGAGTACTGCGCCGGGTCCCACATGGCGGCCTCCTGTCACGGGAGAGCCTAACGCCCAGGGTCCTTCAGCGCGGCATCGCGGGACACGCTCCCAGGAAGGAAGCGTGTCCCCGGGACAACGGTCTTACTTGGCGCGGCGGCGACGGGCGCCCGCGTCCGGCGCGCTTCCGGCGTCCTCGCCACCCTCCACGGCGGCTCCGGTGCCGTCGGCCGCATCGGCCGTCCCGGCGTCCGTGCCCGCGTCGGGCTCCGGGAGCTCAATCTTCGGCGGCGGGTTCACCAGCGTGAGCGAGGTGAGGAACTCGTCCGCGCCCGGCGCGCCGATGCCCGCGTTGTAGACGGTGATGAGGTTGTAGACGCGCGGCCCCACCAGGAAGCTGCGGCCCTTCACCTCGCCGCTGGGCGACGCCAGCATGTACGCCTTGCCCGGGTAGCCATCCAGGGTGATGTCCTCGGAGCTCTTCAGCTCGCCACCCACCTGACCGGCGATGCCCTGGATGCCGCCGTTGATGAGCGCCTCGGCGGGCACCGTGGCGACGAACGCCTCCGGGTAGTCCACCGCGTTGACGATGTAGCTGACACCGCCCTCATTGGCCGCGTACGTGACGAGCGTGGCCTTGTCCGTCCGCTTCGGCAGGGCGGCCTCGCTGCGCTGCGCCTGCGGCGGGGGCCCCGGCAGCTTCACGGTGAAGCCCTCGGGAGCCTCCAGGACGTTGAACGCGACGGCGGGGGTCTCCTCTCCACCCTCGTTGGCGACCTCCTCGATGGTCGAGGTGGCTTCCCGGTTATCGGGCTTCTGCTGACCGGCGCACGCGGCGGCAATCAGCGACAGGGTGGCGAGGCTGGCGACAAGGCGGGACAACGGGGACATGGGCACACTTCCTGAGTGTGGTTGAACGCAGTGCGTCGACGGACGCTAGACGAACTTCCTGGTTGCTGACTACCCGACTTTGGGAGGGGAGCCAGTTTCATTGCGCGCCGGACTCTACCGGAGCGTCGGCGAGAGGACGTAGCACCCTCCACTACTCGCCGAGATACGCACGCCGGACCTCCGCGCTCTCCAGGAGCGCCTTGCCCGGCCCCGCCATCACGACCTCGCCCGTCTCCAACACATAGCCGTAGTGCGCGGCGTTGAGCGCCAGATGGGCGTTCTGCTCCACCAACAGCACGCTCACGCCCGTGGCATTCACCTCGCGCAGGGTGCGGAAGATGGCCTCCGTCACCTGCGGCGCCAGCCCCAGCGAAGGCTCATCCAACAACAGCAGCTGCGGCTTGCTCAACAGCGCGCGAGCAATGGCCAGCATCTGCTGCTCGCCGCCCGACAGCGTCCCGGCCATCTGCTTGCGGCGCTCCTTCAGCACCGGGAAGAGCGTGAAGCTCTTCTCCAGGTCCTGCTGGATGCCGGAGGTGTCCGTGCGCAGGTACGCGCCCAGCTCCAGGTTCTCCTGGACGGACATGTTGGGGAACACGCCCCGGCCTTCCGGCGCGTGCGCCATTCCGCGCGGCACCAGCTGGTGCGCCTTCATGGCCGTGGTGTCGTGCCCGTTGAACTGGATGCGTCCGGCGCTGGGCTTGAGCATGCCGCTCACCGCGCGCAGGGTGCTCGTCTTGCCCGCGCCGTTGGCGCCGATGAGGGCCACCACCTCGCCCTTGCCCACCGTCAGCGACACACCCTTGAGCGCCTGGATGGCGCCGTAGTGCACCTTGATGCCGTCCACCGACAGCAGCGGCGGGAAGGCCTGGCGCTCCCCCAGCGTCTTCACCTGCGCGTCGCTCACGCCGCCCCTCCCTGGCTCTCCAGGTAGCTGTCGCCCAGGTACGCCTCGATGACCTTCCGGTCGCTGCGCACCTGCGCCGGCGCGCCCCGGGCAATCGTCTCGCCGTGGTCCAGCACGGTGATGCATTCGCAGATGCCCATGACCAGCTTCATGTCGTGCTCGATGACGAGCACCCCCAGCTTGAAGTCGTCCCGGAGCTTGCGGATGAGCACCATCAGGTCCGCCTTCTCACGGGTGTTCATGCCCGCCGCGGGCTCGTCCAGCAGCAGCACCTTGGGCTGCGTGCCCAGCGCGCGCGCGATTTCCAGCCGGCGCTGCTCACCGTAAGGCAGGTTGCGAGCCTCCTCGTCGCGGCGGTGCGACAGGCCCATGACCTCCAGCAGGTGCTCCGCCTGCTGCGTCAGCTCCCGCTCCTCCTGCTGGAAGCGCGGCGTCAGCAGCAGCGCGCGCCACCAGTCGCGGTAGTTGATGAAGGCGCCCTTCATCTTCGCGCCCAACCCCACGCCTTCGGGGTGCAGCGCGCCCTGCGCCCGGCACGCCACCTTCACGTTGTCCAGCGCGGTGAGCGCGCGGAACAGGCGGATGTTCTGGAAGGTGCGCGCCAGCCCCAGGTGGTTGATTTGATGCGGCAGCCACCCGTTCACCCGCTGCCCGCCCACGCGGACCTCGCCCTGGGTGGGCTGGTACACGCCGGTCAGCACGTTGAACGCCGTGGACTTGCCGGCGCCGTTGGGGCCGATGAGCCCCTGCAGGTCGCCCTGCCGCACGGAGAGGTTGAAGTCCGTCAGCGCCTTGAGGCCGCCGAACTGGATGCACACCCCGTCCGCCTGGAGCAATGGCGCTCCGGCCTCCGCCTTCGTCTCCTGCACGGCCGCGCTCACGCCAGCCCCCTGCGCTTGCGCGGAATCCACCGCGGCAGCACGTCCCAGATTTCCTTCGTCCCGAACAGGCCCTGGGGCCGCGCCAGCATCAGCGCCACCAGCAGCAGGCCGTACACGGGCATGCGAATCTGGTCCACCTTCTGCGCCAGGCTGCCTTCGGCCCCCAGCAGGGTGAACAGCGAGCGCATGCCTTCGGGCAGCAGCGTGAGGAACGTGGCCGCGACGATGGCGCCCGTCGTGGAGCCCAGGCCGCCCAGCACCACCATGACGACGATTTCCATCGACTTCACGAAGGTGAAGGAGCCGGGGTTGATGATGGGAACGAAGTGCGCGAACAGCGCGCCGGCGATGCCCGCGAAGAACGACGAGATGACGAAGGCGCGGACCTTGTAGCCCGTGGTGTCCACGCCCATGGCCTCGGCGGCCACCTCGTCCTCGCGGATGGCCCACAGGCTGCGGCCGTGACTGGAGCCGGTGATGCGCCGGGCCACCAGCACCGTGAGGAACACGAAGAAGTACACCATGGCCGGCGACGACGTCTGGGGGATGCCGGACAGGCCCAGCGCCCGGCCGAACGCGTCCGTGTTCTGCACCACCACGCGGATGATTTCGCCGAAGCCCAGCGTGACGATGGCCAGGTAGTCCCCGCGCAGCCGCAGCGAGGGCAGGCCCACCAGGAAGCCGCACAGCGCCGCCGCCAGGCCGCCCACCAGCAGCGACGCGACGAAGAACACCTGGTCGCTGACCGCCACCGGCAGGAAGGAGAGCGCCACGTCCTTGAGGTTCAGCGACAGGACGCCGGAGATGTAGGCCCCCACCGCCATGAAGCCCGCATGGCCGATGGAGAACTGCCCCGTCATCCCGTTCACGATGTTGAGGCTGACCGCGAGGATGATGTTCACCCCCACCACCGACAGCAGGTAGGAGGCGAAGGGCGCGTCGCTCATCAGCCACTGGAAGAGCGCCAGCACCGGCAGTGCCAGCAGCACGGGCAGCAGGCCGCGCAGCGACGCGGGGACGCCGGAGCGGGCCTCGGGGGCGGGAATCGCCGGAGTCTCCATCAGACCTTCTCCGCGGCGACGCGGCCGAAGAGGCCGCCCGGCTTCACCAGCAGCACCAGGATGAGGAAGCCGAAGGCCACCGCATCACGCCAGGTGCTGGCCGCGTAGCCCACCACGAACTCCTCCACCAGGCCCAGCACCAGGCCGCCCACCACGGCGCCCGGCACGTGGCCGATGCCACCAATCACCGCCGCCACGAAGGCCTTGAGGCCCACGTACAGGCCCATCAGCGGGCTCACCGACGTGTCCTTGATGGCGTAGAGCAGGCCGGCGCCCGCCGCCAGCGCGCTGCTCAACATGAACGTCAGCGCGATGACGCGGTCGGTGGGGATGCCCATCAGCGCCGCCACGCGGTGGTCCCAGGACACCGCGCGCATGGCCCGGCCGAAGCGCGTGCGGAACACCAGGTACTGCAGGCCCACCATCAGCGCCACGGCGATGCCGAAGCTGATGACCTGCCAGTTCCACACCACCACGTCCCGGTCACCGATGACGAGCCACTCCACCGGCTCGATGACCTCCGGGAAGGCCCGCGGCGCCGCGCCCGGCAGGAAGCCGAGGTCCAGTTGGAAGCCGTAGGACAGCGCGAAGGAGATGCCGATGGCGGTGATGAGCGCGGTGAGGCGCGGCTTCTCCCGCAGGGGGCGGTACGCGAAGCGCTCGATGAGGAACCCGAGCAGCGCGCAGCCCAGCATGGCCACCGCGAACACGACGGCCACGCCCAACAGGGAGCTGCGCATGTCGCGCCCGAGCGCGAACGCGGTGGCGTAGCCCATGTAGACGCCGACCATCATGACGTCGCCGTGGGCGAAGTTGATGAGCTTCAGGACGCCGTACACCATCGTGTAGCCCAGCGCGACGAGCGCGTAGATGGTGCCGGCGGCCAGGCCGTTGATGAGGTGCTGGAGGAGCTGCGCCATTAGGGATTGATGGTCGTGACGTACTGCGTCTTGCCATCCTCGACCTTGAGGACGACGGCGGACTTCACGGCGTTGCGCTGAGCATCCAGTGTCACGGTGCCCGCCACGCCCGGGAAGTTCTTCGTCTGGGCAATGGCGTCACGCACGGACGGGCCGCTCAGGTCCTTGGCGCGCTCCAGGGCGTCCACCGCCACGCGGGCCGAATCGTAGCCCAGCGCGGCCAGCGCGTCCGGCACCGCGCCGTACGCGGCCTTGTAGTCCGCGATGAACTTCTGCACGCGCGGATCCGGGTTGTCCGGCGAGTAGTGGTTGGAGAAGTAGCTGCCCTCGATGGCGCTGCCGCCCAGCTCGAAGAGCTTCTCGGAGTCCCAGCCGTCGCCGCCCATCAGCGGAACCTTGAGGCCCACCTCGCGCGCCTGGCGGGCGATGATGCCCACCTCGCTGTAGTAGCCCGGCACGTAGATGCCTTCCGGCTGCGACTTGCGGATGGCGGTGAGCTGGGCGCGGTAATCCGTGTCGCCCTGGCTGTAGCTCTCCACGGCCGTCACCTTGCCGCCCATCTCCGTGAACTTGCGCCTGAAGACGTCCGCCAGGCCAATGGAGTACGCGCTCTTGTTGTCCTGGAGCACCGCCACCGTGTTCAGCTTCAGGTTCTCCCGCGCGAACTTCGCCATCACGAAGCCCTGGAACGGGTCGATGAAGCAGACGCGGAAGATGTAGTCACCCTTGTCGGTGACAGTGGGGTTGGTGGAGGACGGCGTAATCATCGGCACGCCCGCCGCCTGCGCCTTCTCCGCCATGGCCAGCGAGTTGGACGACGCCACGTCACCGAGGATGAGCACGACCTTGTCCTGCGTAATCAGGCGCGTGGCGGCCTGGGCGGCCTCCTCGGGCTTGCTCTGGTTGTCGTAGACGCGGATGGACAGCTTCTTGCCCTTCACCCCGCCCGCGGCATTGGCCTCCTTGAGGGCCAGCTCGATGCCGTTGCGCGTGGAGATGCCGAAGGTGGCCTGGCCACCGGTGAGCGAGCCCACCTGCCCCAGCAGGATGGTGTTCGCGTCCACCGGAGCGCCCCCGGGCGCCGCCCCCTGCCCCTGCGCGGCCTGAGTACCTCCTTCACCCGAAGGAGCTGGCTGCGTCTTCTTCTCGCAAGCGGCCACCATGACGGCGAGCGCGGCGAGGAGCATCGGGGCAAGTCGTCGCATGCAGGGCTTCCCTTCTCGGAAACTGACACGGCAAAGCCCTGGTTTTCTAGGGGACACCTCTCCATGGGTCAAGCGTGCAGCCGTCCCGAGCCCCCGTCACACACCCCCTGTGCGGCGCGTCAGTCAGGAGTGCAGCCCGTCCAACGGGCCGTCGTGGAGCACCTCGCCCCGCTCCTCCACCTCCGCCGTCTCTTTCCGAACGGTGGCGTGGACCTGCCGGAGCACCTCGTCGGTGTACCGGGAAACCGCAACCTCCTGCCAGACATGCACGGACCGGGTGACCTCCACCCGCTCCTCGCGCAGGGGGATGACGAAGGTGCCCGCCTCGAAGGGGACCAGCCCCTCCAGCACCGGCCGGGCGGAGGCCACGGCCTCTGGCGCCGGCGGGCCCTCGGCGTCCACGGTCTGTTCGGACACCCGCTCCACCACCAGCTCCTCGCGGCGCACGGGCACGGAGAAGTGCCGCACCTCCGTCCGCACCACCTTGTGGATGCGCACCTGTCCCGCCTCGCGCACCACCACGTGAGGATGGGCCTCCTCGCGGGCCAGGGGAACCACGAGTTCGCTGGGCGTCGCGAACTCGGCGGAGAGCACGGACTCGGGGTGACCTGACCGCACCTGCGCCGGACTGTCGTGCTCCGGTGACACCTCGTCCCGCGTCAGCCCCAGGTGCACGTCCTCTCCGCGCACGTCCACCACATCGCCGTAGCGCGCGGTGAAGGACTTCAGCCGCAGCAGCCCTCCTTCAATGGCGAAGGTCTCCCCGCCACATCCCACCACCGTGCCCAACCGGCTCCCATCCGCCGTGAAGACCCGCATCCCTTCCCGTACGTCCGTGCGCATCGGAGGACTCCTCTCGTGTGGTGTGGTTCGTGGCTCACGCCAGCGTGGGCAACCCGGGCTCGCTCCAGGGATGCTCCCGGCCATTCGGCCCGCGCCGGAGCACCCGCTCCAGGGGGGTGCTGGGGCGCTCCGGGTCCGTATCCGTCTCCAGCGCCGCGGGCTCGCGGACAGCGGGCGGCGGGGTGGGCACCAGGGCCAGGACTGGAAGCGGCCGGAGCCGATGGCGCGCGAGCCGGCCCGCCACCAGGGCGCCCAGCATCCCGGAGGCGCAGGCCACGCCCACCATGGGGCCTCGCAGGTCCGGACGGAGCAGCCGGTGGATGCCTCGCACCACCAGGTGCGCCCCCACGCCCGCGGCCGCGCCGCCCACCCACGAGTCACTCCAGCGCCACGGCTCCGAGGTCCCCTGCCTGCTTCTCATGACGGTCTCCCGTTGGGTGCTCACGGCACGCGGTCCGGACGCACCTCGCTTGAAGATGGGGTGGGTCGCCGCGCCCTGAGAAGCCCCGGCTCACGGCCGCCGGCGCGGTGTCGCCAGGGCAGGCGAAAGGACAGGCGGGCGTTCGGGCGGGCAGGCACGGTGCCAAGCCAACTGGCACTGCGTCCTCGGCCCCTGACACCGAGACCGAACGCTCACACCTTCCATGATGACCGGGGTGGAAACCCCAGGGCCTCGCGCTCGCACGCGGGGCATCCACCAGCGCCGGGGTCCAGGGTGTGACCAGCAGGTCCACCCGCCCCGGTCACGAGGAGCCAGCCATGTACCAACGCAGCGACGTCAACGAAGGGATGGTCGTCCGCAGCATCGACGGTGAGAAGCTCGGCAAGGTCTTCGCCGTCGGCGACGGCGAATTCCACATCGAGAAGGGCCTCTTCTTCCCGAAGGACTACCTGGTCCGGTACTCGGAAATCAGTCGCATCGACGGCTCGGAAATCATCCTCAGCCACGGCAAGGAGATGCTGAGCCGGCTGACGGGTGAGGACCGCACGGGCGCCGTCGCCGGCACGGGTGGCGGTGCGGGCGTGGGTCCGGGCGCGGTGGGACTGGGCGCCGACCAGACCGCGGCCCGCGCCAGCACGGGCATGGACGCCACCACGGACACGGTGGGCCGCAAGGGTGCCTACGACACGGGCTACGACACACGTCTGGGCACGGACACCGCGGGACTGAAAGCCACGGACACCCCGGTGGGCGCGCGGGACATCCACGGCCGCGAGGAGGACATCACCATCCCCCTGCACAAGGAGGAGGTGGACGTGCTCAAGCGGGACGTCCAGGCCGGTGAGGTCCGCGTCCACAAGGACGTGGTGGAGGAGGACCGGGAGATGGACGTGCCGGTGCGCCGCGAGCGCGTCCGCGTGGAGCGCCGGGACGTGAGCCCGGAACGCCCGGCGATGAATGCCTCGTTCCAGGAGGAGACCGTCGTCGTCCCGCTGCGCGCCGAGGAAGTCGAAGTCCAGAAGCGCGCCGTCGTCGACGAGGAGGTCGTCATCCACAAGGACGAGGTGGATGAGGAGCGCCACATCTCCGAGCACGTACGCCGGGAAGAGGTGGACATCCGCACCGAGGGCAGCGACGAGCGGGCTCGTACGCTGAACGCGCCCTCCGACGACCCGCTCAAGCGCGGGTACTGAGCGCGCCTTCCCGGCCCCTCGCTCCTCCCGGGAGGGGCCGGGGCTCCTCCCCGCTTCGTCAGGGTGAGGACTTCCGGAGCCGCGGTCGCATGATGGGCGTTTCCTCCTGGGACCGACCTCCCGCGGAGGCAGGGCGGTCCAACCGCATGAACTCGCGATGCCGGTCGGGGAAATGCTTCCCCATGAGCCGCACCAGCTCCGAGTCATTCGCCGGACGGCAGGCATCCGCCAGCCGGTCCGCCATCTCCCGCGCGCTGCCGAAGCGCGCCTCGGGGCGCTTGGCCAGCGCCGTCTCCAGCACGTCCCAGAGCGCCCGGGAGATGTGCGAAGGCCGCGGCGGAAGGGCCTCCTCGCAGATGGCGTGCATGGTGGCCAGTTCGTCGGGCTTCTCGAAGGCCCGCGCGCCGATGAGCGACTGGTAGAGGACGAGCCCCATGGCGAACAGGTCGCTGCGCGCATCCAGCCTCATGCCGCGCGCCTGCTCGGGGGACATGTACAGCGGCTTGCCCTTCACGATGCCCGGCAGCGTCACCGTGCGCTGGGCGCGGGCCTTGGCCACCCCGAAGTCCAGCACCTTCACCCGCCCGTCGAACCCCACCATGAGGTTGTGCGGGGACAAATCCCGGTGCACCAGCTCGAGCGGCGCGCCGTCCTCGCCCTGCAGCACGTGCGCCGCATGCAGCCCCGCCAGGCTCTGGCACACCACGGCCACCGCGTGCGCCGTCTCCAGCGGGCCCTTGGCCGCGCGGAGGAGCCGCTCCAGGTCCACGCCGCGCACCAACTCCATGGCGATGTAGTACGCGCCCTCCGCCTCGCCGCAGTCGTAGAAGTGCACCAGGTTGGGGTGGGAGAGCCGCAGGCCGATGCGGGCCTCGTCCAGGAACTGCTGGACGATGGAAGGGTCCGAGGACAGGTGCGGGAGGATGCGCTTGAGGGCCACCAGCCGGCCCAGGCCCTCCGGGCCTCGGGTCCGCGCCACCAGCACCTGCGCCATGCCCCCGGTGCCCAGGGGCGTCACCACCTCATAGCGGCCAATGTGGCCCCGCGAGGCCGTAGGCGGCTCCCCGGCGAGCGCGTCCAGCCGCTCCAGCGCGCCCTTGCCGTCCGTCAGCGCGAGGAAGCCCAGCACGGCGCTGTCGAGCTGCTCGCCAATGGCCTCCACCAGCTTCATCACCAGCCCGCCGCCGCCTTCGAAGGCGCCCTCCACCACCAGCCCCAGCCCCCCCAGCTCCAGGCTGCCCAGGGCCAGCCGCGTGCAGAAGAGCGTCCGGCCGTCATCCAGCTTGCGGACACCCTGCCAGTGCGCCGCCGCCAGGACGTCCACCCCGGGCTCGCCCAGCACCCGCGTCAGCACCGGGCCTCGCGTCCCTCGCAGGGACACGAAGCCCGCGCGCGCATGCACCAGCCGGGCACACTGCGTGAGAAACACGTCGAGCCCGGAGTTCAGGTCCAGGCCCCGCTCCAGGCAGTCCTCCAGAATGACGTCGGCCATCCGATGCACGGAGACCAGACCCCGGAGAAAAACGACCTCTTCCTCTAAAGAGGGAAAATCCACGGGCCCATTCAACACCCGGGACGCCCTTTTCGGGAAACCCGGAACCGCCGGGACGGCTACACGCGCTCCCGGTCCTTCAACGGCGCCACGGCCGGAAGGTGCTCGGGCGTGCCGGAGCGGAGCGACCGGGGCAGGTGGTCATCCATCAGCCCGTGCACCTCCAGCACGCGCTCCAGGTGCGCCACGCGCTCGCGGAGCAGCCGCACCTCCATGCCGCCGTGCTGGGATTCCTTCAAACGGATGAAGGCCTCCACTAGGGGCTTGAGGGAGAAGCGAAGCGTGAGCCCGAACAGGGGCACCCCCACCACCATGGCGGTGATGAGGAACATGACGATGCCTTCGGTGACGTCCATTGATGCGCTCCAGGGGGACTGACTGCGCGGCAGGCAGTCTACGCTGGAGCGCGGAGGCGATTGCGAGCGTTCAGCTCGCCTGGCCCGTGTAGATGGCGTCCGCGATGCGGTAGGCGCTGCCTTCCAGGCGCTGGAAGGATTCCTTGAGCACCGCCACGTCGGAGGTGTTGAGCACCTCCTTGAGGCGCTCCAGGTCCGCCTTGATTTCCTCGCGGTCCTTCTCCGACAGGAGGCTCGCGTACTCCTCCAGGCTCTTCTCCGTCGTGTAGATGAGGCCGTCGGCGTTGTTGCGCAGCTCCGCCAGCTCCTTCTTCTTCTTGTCGTCGGAGGCGTGCGACTGGGCGTCGGAAATCATCGCCTGGATTTCCGCCTCGGACAGGCCGGAGTTGCTCACCACGCGCACCTGCTGGACCTTGCCGGTGCCCAGGTCCTTGGCGCTGACATGGACGATGCCGTTGGCGTCGATGTCGAACGACACCTCGATTTGCGGCACGCCGCGCGGCGCCGGGGGGATGCCCACCAGTTCGAAGCGCGCCAGCGTCTTGTTGTCCGCCGCCATCTCACGCTCGCCCTGGAGCACGTGCACGCTCACCAGCGGCTGGTTGTCCACAGCGGTGGAGAACACCTGGCTCTTCTTGCAGGGGATGGTGGTGTTCTTGTCGATGATTTTCGTGAAGACACCGCCGGCCGTCTCGACACCGAGCGACAGCGGCGTCACGTCCAGCAGGAGGACGTCCTTCACCTCGCCCTTGAGCACGCCGCCCTGGATGGCCGCGCCCACGGCGACGACCTCGTCCGGGTTGATGCCCTTGTGAGGCTCCCTGCCGAAGAACTCCTTCACCTTCTGCTGCACGCGCGGCATGCGCGTCATGCCACCCACCAGCAGCACCTGGTTGATCTGCTGCGCGGGAATGCCCGCGTCCTTCAGGGCAATCCGGCACGGCTCGATGGTGCGGTCGATGAGGTCCGTCACCAGCGCCTCGAAGGTGGCGCGGTCCACGGTCTCCGTGAGGTGCTTGGGGCCGGAGGCATCCGCGGTGATGAACGGCAGGTTCACCTCCGTCTCCGGCGCGCTGGACAGCTCGTGCTTGGCGCGCTCGGCGGCTTCCTTCAGGCGCTGCAGCGCCATGCGGTCCTTGCGCAGGTCCAGCCCGTTGTTGGCTTCCGCGAAGCGCTTGGCCAGGTAGTCAATGAGGCGCTGGTCGAAGTCCTCGCCGCCCAGGAACGTGTCGCCGTTGGTGCTCTTCACTTCGAACACGCCGGCGTTCAGCTCCAGGATGGAGATATCGAAGGTGCCGCCGCCCAGGTCGTAGACGGCGATGCGCTCGGTGCCACCCTCCTGCACCTTGTCCAGGCCGTAGGCCAGGGCCGCGGCGGTGGGCTCGTTGATGATGCGCAGGACATTGAGCCCGGCGATGCGGCCGGCGTCCTTGGTGGCCTGACGCTGGCTGTCGTTGAAGTAGGCGGGGACGGTGATGACCGCCTCGGAGACCTGCTCACCGAGATAGTCCTCCGCCGTCTGCTTCATCTTCATCAGGACGATGGCGGAGACCTCCGGCGGGCTGTAGCCCTTGCCGCGAATCTCCACCCACGCGTCGCCGTTGGGGCTGGAGGCCACCTTGAAGGGCGACACGCCAATGGCCTTCTTGCCTTCGGGCGAATCGAACTTGCGGCCGATGAGGCGCTTCGCCGCGAAGACGGTGTTCTCCGGGTTGGTGATGGCCTGCCGCTTGGCAATCTGCCCCACCAGGCGCTCGCCGGAGTCAGTGAAGCCCACCATGGAAGGCGTGGTCCGGCTGCCTTCGCTGTTGGGGATGACCACCGGCTCGCCGCCCTCCATGACGGCGACGCACGAGTTGGTCGTCCCAAGGTCGATTCCAATCACCTTGCCCATGTTGGTTACTGACTCCCCCCGGAAGAGTTCTCGGACTGCGCGGGCGCGGCGGGCGCCTCGGTATCGGTCGTGGCGGTGGCGGACTCTGCGACGGCCGGCGGCTCCGCGGCGGCCACAGGCTCGGCGGGTGCACGCGCGACGACGACCATGGCCGGACGCACCAGCCGCTCATTCAGGTAGAAGCCGCGCACGACTTCGTAGGCGACGTGGCCGGCGGGGACGTCCGCCGTCTCCACCTGCTGGATGGCCTCGTGCACGCGCGGGTCGAACACCTGCCCCTTGGCGCTGAAGCCCTTCACCCCGTGGCGGCCCAGCGCGTCCTCGAAGGACTTGCGCGTCATGGCCACGCCCTTCTCGAAGCTGTCCAGGTCCGGCGACTTGGCCGCGGCGTCAATCGCGCGGTCCAGGTTGTCCATCACTGGGAGCAGGTCCTTGAGCAGCTTCTCCGAGCCGAAGCGCTGGACCTCCTCCTTCTCCTTCTGCGCGCGCTTGCGGTAGTTCTCCAGGTCCGCGGCGTGGCGCACGGTGCGCTCCTGCGCCTCCTTCGCACGCTCGTGGGCCTCGCGCAGGCGCTCCATCGTCTCGCGCCCCTTGGCCTGGCTGAACTCGAGCTGGGCCTTGAGGGACTCCACCTCCTGGCGGAGCGCCGCCACGTCCTCGGACGGGGGCGCCTCGGCGTCAGACGGCGGAGATGCGGTGTCGGCGGGGGACGCGGACGCTTCGGCCTTCACCGCGGTGGACGGGCCTGAAGCCTCCACCTCGATGACGGTCACCTCGTCCTCTTCGTCCATGTGACGCTCGACGCTGCGAACCGCCGCGTCAATGACGTCCTGCCCGATGTCTGTCTGGATTCTGCTCTTGTCGTTCGAGCCGGCCACGGCGCGCACTATCTCACGCGCCGCGGGACCTTCCAAATGGCGAGAAGGACAAAGGAAACCGGCCTGCCCCCAGGCAGGCGGGCTTCACACCCAGCGGAACTTCACGCTCCGGCGGTGGGCTTGGCGGCGGGCTTCTTGGGCCGGCCAATCGTCTTCTTGGAACCCGAAACCGCCTTCTTCGCCGTCTTCGTGGCGGCGCCCTTGGCGGCGGGCTTCTTGCGGCCAATGGACTTTCCCCCGGCCTTCTTCGCGGCGGGGCGGGAGGCGCTGGCCTTGGGGGCCTTGGCCTCGGCTGCGGGCTCGGCTGGCGCCTTGGCGGGGCGCGAGGGAGGGGTCCGCTCGCCGCCCTCCTCGTTCGTGAAGGCGCGCTCGACGGCGCCTTCGACCTGACGCACAGCGACTTCAATCTTCTCCGCCGCCACCTTGCTGGTGCTGGCGGCCCAGGTGCGCAGTTGCTCCAGGCCTTCCTTCACCTTGGCCTGGTTCTGAGGGTCCTTCACTTCCTTGAGGAGGCGCTCAGCCTCGCCGCGCAGGTCATCGGTGGTGCGCTTGAGCTCGTCACCGGTGCGCTTGAGGAAGTCCATCAGTTGCTTGTCCCACTTGCTGGCCATGTGCTGTCTCCTCCATGGGGCAGTCATCCCCCCGAAAACCATTCCACTCCACGGCTGCCCGGAGCGCAAAACCTTCCAGCGCTTGCTTGAAACACGAACGATGTCGGCGGCCATTGCCTTTCGTGCCACGCGCCTCGTGCATGCGGGCGTCCGCCGAGGCTAGAGTGGGCGCGTCGCGTGCCCCACTCCTCGAGGCCCGCGCTGGAGCCCGCCGACATGCCGCTTTTCCGAATGGCGGGGATGCTCGCCGTCCTCACCCTGCTGTGCGCCTGCTCCGATGGACGTGGAACCTCCGGAGCGCCCCGTCTGCCCGCGGTCGAGCTGTCGCCGACGACGGTGGGCCTTGCCTACGAAGCCATGTTCACCGCGTCCGGGGGCGAGCCGCCCCTGCGCTACACGGTGTCACCGCCGCCGGCGGGCTTCTCCTTCTATACGGGAGAGGGGCGGCTGCTGGGCCCCGGCAGCGAGGCCGGTGACTTCTCCATCACCGTGACGGTGCGGGACGCGGACGGCTTGGAGAACGTGCGCACGTACGCGCTGAAAATCTATCCACGCCCCGAGGTCACCAGCGACGGGCTCCCCGCCGCCACGGAGGGGGACAGCTACGAGCACGTCCTGGTCGCCACCGGCGGGCGCCCTCCCCTTCAGTGGGAGTTGGTGGGGGGCTCGCTGCCCACGGGCATCGCGTTGAGCCCCGAGGGATTGCTGACGGGGCAGGCCCAGGGACAGGGGACCTATCCCATCACCCTGCGGGTCCATGACGCCCACGGCGCCGAGGCCGAGGTCCAGTTGGGGCTGGAAGTGGTGGGTCCCGGGCAGACGCCGGACGGGGGCGGGCCGGATGGGAGCTTCCCGCTGTCGGTGGGGAACTGGAACATCGAGTGGTTCGGGGACCCGATCTATGGGCCCAACGACGAGCCGTTGCAGTTGGCCAATGCCCAGGCCGTCATCGCCGACGCGGGCGTGGACTTCTGGGGGCTGGCGGAGATTGTCAGCACGGCGCAGTTCAACGAGTTGAAGGCGCGGCTGCCGGGCTACGACGGCTTCCTGGCGGATGACAGCTCGCGGGTGTCATCGGGAACGAGCTACTACTCGGCCAACGAGCAGAAGGTGGGCGTGCTGTTCAAGTCGGACGTGGTGCAGGTGCTGCGGGCGGACGTGGTGCTGCTGAACCACGACTACGACTTCGGCGGGCGCCCTCCGCTGCGCGTGGACCTGCGCATCCAGCGCGGTGGTGCCAGCGTGGACGTGACGGCGTTGGTCATCCACATGAAGGCGCTCGCCGGTGCCGACGACTACGCGCGGCGCCTGTCGGCCTCCGGGTGGATCAAAGACTACCTGGACCTTCGCCTGCCCACCCAGCGGGCCATGGTGGTGGGTGACTGGAATGACGACGTGGATGTGTCCATGGCGACCAATCCCAGCACCGGACTGAAATATGAATCGCCGTACCGCAACTTCGTGAGCGACTCGGCCAACTACCGGTTCACCACCCAGGCCCTGTCCGAAGCGGGCATTGGCAGCACGGCGAGCCGCAGCACGTTCATCGACCATCAGCTCGTCACGAACGAGATGTGGACCAGCTACGTCCCCAACTCGACCCAGGTGCTGCGGCCGAACATCACGGGCTACCGGAACAACACATCCGACCACTACCCCATCATCAGCCGCTTCAACTTCGGG
>NZ_VHLB01000051.1:0-67019 GCF_006547365.1 Myxococcus sp. AB056
GGGCCTGACCGTGGAACGGCCGCCGCAGCAGCGCACCCCTACGACGCCCCCGGGCATCATGGCCCGCACGGGCGGCGCGTCAGGCCCGGCCACCACCCGTCCGCCCCCGCCGGTTCCGGACAGCGCGATGCCCAGCCGGGCCGGTGTGGCGCCCACGGCGCCGCGCCCTGCCCCTCCGGCCGCCTCCAGGTTCGGGCTCGCGGTCATCGCGGGCTCCACCCGGGGGCAGCGCTACAAGCTGCCTGTCACCGGTTGCGTCGTGGGCCGCCAGCGCGGCGCCATCCTGTTCGCGGACGACGCCTTCGTGTCGCCCCTACATGCCACCTTCCTGGTGAAGGATGGCGCGCTGTACGTGCGGGACGAGTCCAGCGCCTCGGGCGTCTTCGTCACTATTGGGGGCACGGAAGCCCTCACCCCGCGCACCCACTTCAGCGCGGGCCAGCGCCTGTTCCGTTTCACGGGCCGACTGGAGCCCCAGCCCCCCGTGACGGGACGCCCCGCCATCTACGGCGCCCCGGTGCCACTGGGGCAGGCCGTCTACGGTGTGGAGGAAATGCTCGTCGGTGGCCGGGCGGGACGCGCGGTGGTGACGGCGGCGCCGCTGCTCACCATCGGCCTGGCCCACTGTGACTTGAGCTTCCCCGGCGACGAGGGCCTCGCCGGCCGCCACTGCGAGCTGTCCCCAACGCCCACCGGTGCCCTGCTGAGGGACTTGTCCGGGGGCCTGGGCACCTATGTGCGCCTCGCGAGCGGCGTCGAGCGCCCGCTGCGTCCGGGAGACCGCGTCCGCCTGGGACAGCACGTGCTTCAGGTGGAGACGCTGGGCTGACGCGGGGCAGGCGCCCCGAAGCTTCGTGTCCCGGGGCGGCAAGCCGACACCGCCCCTCGTGACACACCCGTCAGGGCGACGTGGGCTGCGCCACGGTGCCGTTCAGGCGCTGCTCGATGAGGGCACGCGCCTTGGAGGCGGGCTGCTCGCGCAGGTGGCGATTCCACCAGCCCCGGGCCTCTTCCTTGTCCGGGTTCTGACGGTGCCAGTAGACCTCGCCCAGCTTCAGGGCCAGCTCCGGGTCACCACTGCGGCTGAAGGCCTCGCGGTACTTCGTCGCCGCCAGCCCCACGTCCGCGCGCTGCAGTGCCTTGTCACCCTCTCGTGCCAGCTCCAGCGCGCGCTCGACGTTGCGCGCGCCCGAGACAATGGCCCGGTCGTAGAGCGGCACGTCGGGGCTCGCGCCCACGGCGGAGTTGTTGGCCCCCGCAGGCACCGGCGCATTCGTGGGCAGCGCGTAGGGCAGGTCCTGCGCGCCCCCGCTGCCCGCGCCCATGAAGAAGTAGTAGGCGAAGAAGCCCAGCGCGGCGACCACCAGCAGGATGGTCAGCGACTTGAAGAAGAACGCCACCCCGCTGCTGCCGCCGGCCCCCGGCTGCGTGTGGACCAGCGAGTCCGTGTGCTCACGCGTGGCGGCCATCGCGTCAGCGTTCGCGGGCAACGGTTCGAGCACACCCGGCAGGGCGCGCACCGTGGCCTCCATGGTCACTTCGTTGCCCCACCCGGGCAGCGTGGCATCCCGGACATCACTCTGCGGACTGGCGGCGGACTTGCGCGGCAACGGCGCCAGCACCGCCGACGAGTTGGCCGAGCGCCGCGGCGCCGAGTCCATCCGGCGGCGCTCCTTGTCCACGGCCTGCAGCTCGGCCTTGAAGGCCTCGGCGCTGGCGGGCCGGTCCGCCGGGTTCTTGGACAGCGCCCGGAGGATGAGCCGCTCCATGGCCGGAGAGATTCGCGCATCCGGCCGGCGGCGCGTGGGCGGCGGCGGCTCCTCGGTCAGGTGCTTGGTGGCGAAGCCCACCGCCGAGTCCGACTCGAAGGGCAGCAGGCCCGTCATCAACTGGTAAAGGATGACGCCCACCGCATACAGGTCCGAGCGGTGGTCGAGCTGCGAGCCCCGCGCCTGCTCGGGCGACATGTATTCGGGGGTGCCGCACACGAAGCCCGCGCGGGTGAGCGCCGGACCGTCGTCCGTGGAGTCGGTGATCTTCGCGATGCCGAAGTCCAACACCTTGACGAAGTCGGGCTCGTTGCGCCGCGGCTCCACCATGATGTTCTCTGGCTTGAGGTCGCGGTGGATGACGCCGGCGCCGTGCGCGTCCGACAACGCGCTGAGCACCTGGCTGACGATGCGCACCACGCGCCCCTCGTTCAGGGGCCACTCGCGGCTGAGAATCTGGTGCAGGTCCTGCCCCGCCACGTACTCCATGGCGATGAACAAGGCCCCGTCCTCGGCCTGGCCGAAGTCGAGCACGCTGATGGAGTTGGGGTGGTTGAGGCGGCTGGCGGCCTTGGCCTCGCGCTGGAAGCGCGCCACGGTGCGCTCGTCCGACAGGAGCGTGTGCCGCAGCACCTTCAGCACCACCACCTTGTCCAGGGAGAGCTGCCGGGCACGGAACACCTTGCCCATGCCGCCCTCGCCAATGAGGGCTTCGACCCGGTACTTGTAGGCAATCGTCTTGCCGACGTACTCGTCCGTATCGGGCGTACGCACGAGGGTCGCGCCACAGGCGGGACAGAAACGGGAAGATTCTTGGGCGTCAGCGCCGCAGGAGGGGCAGTGCAAGGAAACGATCCCCAAAGGGGTGGGACACCGACTTCATCACGCCGCTCGGGTGGGGGGCAAGCCGCGAGCAACGCAAGTCGAGCAACCGAGCCCCGGCCCTGGTACAACCCCTAGCCCTCCATGGACGCGATGGAATACTGCCCCCGCTGTGACACCGAAAATCCTCGGGACGCCTCCGTCTGCCGGGCTTGCGGCTCGCCGCTGCGCTCCGGAACGATGGTGATGGCCGTCGCCAGCGTCGCTTCGCGCCCGCAGGTCTCCATCCGCGTGGTGCGCGCCGATGGCGGCCCCGAGTCCGTCGTCCGCATGCAGCGCGACACCCTCACCTGCGGTCAGCAGGCGGACATCTCGCTCACGGACGACCCCTTCATCATGCCGCTCCAGGTCCGCTTCTTCTTCTCCGGCATCCGGCTGGCCGTGGAAGACGTGGGCGGCGCCAACGGCGTCTTCGTCCGCCTGCGCCAGGAGCGAGAGCTGCCCCCCGGCGGCGAGCTGCGCCTGGGACGCCAGCGGTTGGTGCTGGAGCCCATTCCCACCGCAGCCATGGGACCAGGCGGAACCCAGGTCTGGGGTTCACAGGATCCCGGCTACCGGCTGCGGCTGGTGCAATTGCTGGAGGGAGGCCTGCGAGGCGGCGCCTTCCCCCTGCGCGAAGGCGACAATCTCCTGGGCCGCGAGCAAGGTGACCTCACCTTCCCCACGGACGGCTTCGTGTCCGGGCGGCACGCCGTGCTGACGGTGCGGCAGGACCGGCTGCAGGTCCGGGACGTGGGCTCGTCCAACGGCACCTTCATCCGCCTGTCGGGCCCGACCTTCGTGGACAACGGGGACCACTTCCTCATTGGCCGTCAGTTGCTGCGCGTGGAAATCCAAGCGCCCACGTCCTGAAATGCCAAGGGCCGCACGGGGGTATCCCCCGCGCGGCCCTCACGGCCTCGGTGCTCAGCCGTAGGATTTCTCCTTCTTCTCCTGCTCCTCCTTGCAGCGGATGCAAAGCGTCGTCACCGGGCGCGCATCCAGTCGCTTGGGCGAGATGTCCTCTTCACACCGCTCGCAGACGCCGAAGGTGCCGTCCTCGATGCGGACCAGCGCCTTTTCGATCTTCTGCAACAGGAACTTCTCCCGGTCCCGCAGACGGAAGACCATTGACTGCGCATACTCGGAAGACGCCAGGTCGATCTCATCGGGAAGGTCGTCCGTATCGAAACTGGACTCCTCCACCAGGGTCTTCTTGGCGCTCTCGAGCAGGCTCGCCTTGCTGTCCTCGAGCATCTTCTTGTAACGCTTGAGATCTTTCTGGTTCACAGCCTTCGCTCCAGTTCAGCGAGGTTTTGGGGCCCTGCACCCCAAAAAAAGGGCCCGAAAGCTTCATTCATGAGGTCTTCAGTGTCAAGCTGACGTGGGTATGACCAAGGGTGAAGGGAGGGGCGTTTGACCGAGAACACGAAGTTTGATCGAGAGTTCCTGCGCTCGGCTCTCTCGTTGGCCGGCAAGAACGAAGTCGATCACTTCCTATATATCTGCGACACGCCCATTCCCGCCGAAGAGTTTCGCGGCCGGCCTGCTCGCAAGAAGCTCGTCTACGCCGTGACGATGCCCAAGCTGGCGGAGGAGCACCTCGCCAAGAAGGTCCGCGCGCTCGTCATCCCCGCGTACGACTACTCCCGCACCGAGCGCGTAAAAGTGGCGCTCGTGTCCGCGCTGTCCCAGGGAGCGTTCAAGGAAGGCGACCTGGTCCTGTGCATGACGGGCAAGGTGGGCCGCGCGCCGGACACGCTGATGCAGACGCGCATCGGCGGCTCGCTCGATGACCGCGTCGCCATCGAAGGCGTGAAGCTGGGCGACGAGTTCAACTCCCAGGTGGTGGACGCCCTCATCCAGCTGGCGCTGCAGATTGGCCAGGAAGGCTTCGAGGGCCACCCCATTGGCACCATCATCACCATTGGCGCCCACAACACCGTGATGGAGAAGAGCCGGCAGATGACCATCAACCCGTTCCAGGGCCTCTCCGAGGCGGAACGGAACGTGCTCGACCCGAAGATTCGCGAGGCCATCAAGAACTTCTCCGTGCTCGACGGCGCCTTCGTCATCCGCGAGGACGGTGTTGTCCTGGCCGCGGGGCGCTACCTGTCCGCGGCGGACGAGGCCGTGAAGATTCCGCTCGGTCTGGGCGCGCGGCACGCTGCCGCCGCCGGCATGACGTCCACCACGGGCTGCATCGCCCTGGTCGTGAGCCAGACGTCCGGCGCGGTGCGCCTCTTCAAGGGCGGCAACATCGTCCTGGAGCTGCACCAGACGGCGCGCCGGACCTGAAAGCCGCGGCTCAGTCTTCCTGCGACTTCTCCTCGCGGTAGATGTCCGCCAGTGCGTGCGCGCGCTCGATTTCATCCCGAGCCGCGTCCACCACCAGCGCCTGGTCGAAACGGGCCACGCGCTCGCGCAGGGACTCGGTGACGAGCCCGCCCAGGGTGAGCTGCGCGGACGCGCTCTCCCGTTCGTGGCGCAGCTCCACCACACGATCGCCCAGCTCGCTCGCGGCCTCCAGCAACAACCGCCCGTCCGCCTCGGCTCGCTCCAGCGAATCACGCGTGCTGGCCAGGAGGTCCTCCGCCTGCGCCTGGTCCTTCTCCAGCACGCGCACCGCCCGAGCGTCACCGCGCTCCTTCGCGGTGGCACGCCGCGAGGTGAGCTCCAGCAACCGGCGCGCGTAGCGCTCCTCCGCGCGCACCAGGTCCGCCTTGAGCGCCAGCAGCGTGGCCGCGGACTTGCGGACCTCGGCGGCCTGTCGCTCCAGGTTCTCGATGAGCTGGTCGAAAGCAGCCAGCGGGTCCGCTGGGCGCGACGGCTCCTTCTTTCGTCTCCTCAGCAGGCCGAAGAACATGGGCGTGGGCGCAGCCTACCCGAAGGGCCGGCACAACAGCCGCACGCGCTGCAATGCCTCCTGCGTGGCCTGCCCACCCGCGGACAACGCGGACAGGTAGCGCGCCGGGGTCAATCCGTACACACCCAGCAGGTGTTGAAGCAGCAGCAAGCTCTCCGCCGCGCGCCGGTCCGCGGGGGCCAGCGACGCCGCCTCCACCAGCGCGCCCAGGATGTCCGCCACACGGTGCGTGACGTCCTTGCCAGTCGGCTCGGCCCCGGGGGGCGGCGTGGGATTCTCCGGGAAGAGCGCGTCGAACGAAGCGTCCACCGCCACGGTCCGCGGAGCGTCCCGCCCGGCGGCGACCGCCTCCAGCGCCTCCAGGTGCGGCGTGAGCTGCTCCAGCGCATCACCGGACGCCGGCACGTCACGCGGCAGCAACGTGCGCCAGGGCGTGTCGAACTCCGTGCGCGCCCACAGAATCTCCTCGTCGGAGAGGTGGTGGTAGAAGGCGCGGCCTCCGGCGGCCCGCTGCTCCCGGACGAGGAGGCGGAGGTCCGGGTTCTCCTCGCCCAGGGACACGAAGCTCAACGCGATGTCCAGCGCGTCCATGGGCGCGCGGGTGCGGCGGATGAGCTCCAGGTCCACGCGGTCCTCGCCGTCCGTGACGAGCACCACGGTGGCCCGAGCGAGGTACGGGTCCCTCCCCTGCGCAGCGCGGATGGAGTCGAACGCGGACATCAGCGCGAGCGTGATGTCCGTCTGCCCCTCCGCGGGTGAATCGCGGAAGAGCTTCTCCAGTTGCCGGGTGGCCTCCAGCGCGGAGTCCACGCGCGCCAGCTCGGTGGGCACGTCATTGAAGAAGCTGAAGTACAGCGGGTCGAAGTGCTCGCCCCGGCGGGCCTTGACGCGCAGGTTGTTGAGCTCCGCGATGACAATGGCATCCCGGAAGCGGGCTCGCGCGCCGTGCATGGAGCCCGACGCGTCGCAGACGTAGACCCGCACCGCGGTACGCTTCACCTTCCGGGGGCGCGGGGGCGGCTCGTCGTCCAGGTACGCGCGCACCAACTGGTGACTGGCGGCCAGGTCGCGCAGCAGCATCCGCGGGTCCGTCAGGACGAAGTTGTTCAACTCATGGAGGCTGCCCGTCGTCTCGTAGGTCATCGTCTGCGTCGGGTACGGGACACGCCGGGACACCGCCCGCGCGGTGCGCGTATCCGCCAGGACGATTTCCTCCGACAGCGCGTCCTCCACGTCGAAGTAGCGGGCACAGCCCGCCGCCAGCTCGAACGTGGAGAGCTGCTCGGGTTCCAGTGAGAAGGCCAGGTCCGTCAGCAGCTCATCGGCCTTCGGAGGGCCCGGGACTTCGTCAGGCGCCGTGGGCGCTTCGCCGAACCAGTGCGACAGGCCATCGAGCTCCGCGCGCTCCATCAGCGACGACAGTTGAGGAGGTGCCGGCAACATCGGTGTCAGCGCTGCCCGGGCCGCGTCCGCCAGCGCCGCGTCCCCTGCCTCCAAGGCCCGCTCGTAGAGCCCCTTCAACGAGCGGTAGGCCACCTGGGGCTCGCGCCGGGCCGTGTGACGCACGTGCCGCAGCAACTCCTCCATGGAGCGCACGGCCGGAACGGCCCGCACCCGCTCGCGGGCCTCGGCCACCTGGCGCCGCAGCACCATGCCTCGCTCGCGGTCGTGGTCCGCGCCCAGGCGGATGAGCAGCTCGTGCGCCAGGTCCAGGTCCCGGCGCTTCTGCATGACGTCCGTGGGATTGGCCCGGGCCCGCTCCGCGAAGAACTCCGCCACGGCCAGACGCGCACTGGTGGGAGCAAGACGCGGAGTGCTCCCATCGATGCGCCCGTAGATTTCCAGCTCCGCGTCGTCCTCCTCCGGCTCCGAGGGAGGACGGGCGAAGAGGTCCGCCACCTTCACCGCGCGCGCCAGCTGGATGAAGCCCTTCTCCAGCACCGCGACCGCGCCGGGAAGCGGCTCTCCCTTGCGCCAGGCCCGCTCCACGAGCACCAGGCACGCCTCCACCTCCTCGAGTGCTTGATGGGCCCTGTCGAGCAGCCCCTGCGCCAGTGCCCCCGCCCTGCCCTTCCGCAGGCCCAGCTCCCTGAGGAGCCGTGCGTCCGCCGACGTGTGCACGCCCACCCGGTCCAGGTCCCGGTCCAGCGAGGCCAGCATTGGCAGCGCGACATCCTCGGGCCCGCGAGCACGTCGCCCCAGCAGCGTCCACGCCCGCCAACCGCCGCGAGCGGGCGCGGGCTGGTGGAGCGCATCCAGCCGCTGCCGGAGATCCGCGAGGCGCCGGGCCAACACGCTCAGCGTCCCCTCTCCGCTTCAACCTGTCCCCCGCGGGAGCGCCGGGTCATGGCGCGGACCGCCGCTCCAGCACCTGCCGGCTGAAGCGCCCGAAGTCCTCGTCGATGCCGCGCAGCTGCCCCTCCAACCGTCGAGCCCCCTCGCCCAGGTCACCGGGCATGGTCCCCAGCAGCGCGAGGACACCCCGCAGCCGAACCAGCTCGCCTTCCTTCAACGCGAGCATCGGGAAGCGGCTGCGCACCAGCCGGTCCACGGTGCGTTCGGCATCCGCGCGCTCCGTCATGGATTCGGGCGGTGGAAGCGACGTGAGCAGCTGGGTCAGCCAGCTCCGCAGGTATTTGACACGCGTCTGGACGAACCCGAGCTCCGCCTGGGCCACCGCCGAACGCACGGCCTCCGACAGGAAGCCGGGCGCGGCAGCGCCGTGGTTCGCGGCCAGTTGCCCGTCCAACCCCAGCAGCGCGGCCAGCTCTCCATCAGGCGCCTTCGCCGCGAAGTCGCCCCGGTAGAAGACGTAGGCGTCCCCGTTGAGCACCGACGTGGACGCGGGCGGCGGGCTGGGCACATCGCGCGTGAGGAGATGGGCATGCTCGCGCAGCCGGGACTCGATAATCTCCCGGCACTCGGCGAACACCGCGTCGATGGGCACCCCCTCGCGCCGGAGGTTCTCCGCCACCGACTGCACCGCGCGCCCGTACTGCTCGATGCGTTCGAAGGGCGTGGAGGACAGCACCTCTCGGGCGTAGGCGATGCCCAGTGGGAGCAGCAGCTCCTGCTTGAGGCCCTGTTGCGTGGGGTCCAGGACAGCCAGGGCGTTCTCCAACTGCGTCAGGCGGCGCGAATCTCCCGCCAGCGCTTCGAGCGGCTCCCGACGTCCCCGGGCCAGGTTGCCCTGGAACGAGAACACAGCGCGCCGGCGCAGCGCGGACACGACCCGGCTCCGGACCTCAGCCTCGGCCGTGAGCAGGCGCTCCGATGCGGCGGGTGCGCCGTCCGACAGCTGTCCCGCCAGCTCCCCCGTCTGGGAAAGCTCCTCCTCCAGGTTGTCCGCCAGCCCGACCAGGCCCTCCAGCTTGAGCCCGTCCTCGAAGTCCACGCTCTCCGCGGACAGGGCGATCATCTCCTGGGCACCTTCCAGAAAGCGGGCCGTTGCCTCGCACAACGCCCCGTAGCCCGGCCGCAGCTCGGGGACGTCGCGACAGAGCGTCAGCACGTCGCCGAACGACACCAGCAGTGCGATGCCGCCCCGCCCCTCACCGTGCCCTGCCATGCCACGCGCCAGCCGCTGCTCCTGCGCCGCCACCAGGGCCCGCGCCGCCGCCACCAGCGGTATCCGGTTCTGCGCATGGCGCGGCCCGGGCACCAGCTTGGTCAACAAGGCCCGCGCCGTGGTGGAGACAACGCCGGGCTGCCAGTTGCGGCTCACGGACTCGACGGAACTCACCTCTTCGGAGGACCCGAGCGCTTGCGCCTCGCGCTCCACGCCTCCCCCCAGCTCCCGCTGAATCTTGGCCAGCGCTTCGTCGAAGGCGCGCTGCTCCAGGCGGACGATTTCGAGCTGCGCCCGCTCCCGAGGGTCCACCACGGACTTGAGCAGCGCCTCCGTCTCCCCCGCTGGCGGACCTCCCAGGAGGAAGAACCAGCGCAGCGAATCCAGGTCCTCGACGGTGGCCTCCAACGCCCGCTCGGGGCGCCGGTAGATTTGATCCCGCACCACCGCGGCCTTCAGCGCCCACAGCGCCTTCACCACTGAGCGCTGGGAGAAGTACTTCGTCGGCACGTAGTCCGGCAGCTTCGCCACCTGGGCCGCGAGCGCGCGCTCCAGCGCATCCGCCAGCAACTCCACGCCTTCCATGATGTGGCTGGGCACCACCACCTTCGTCACGGCGTCCTGCAGCAGGTCCACCTGCTGCAACGACAGCTGCGCGCGCAGGTCCGGCCGGGCGAAATGGGAGAAGCGTTGCAGCATGGCCGCCCGGCTCTCCCGGCGCGCGAACGACTTGGGCACGAAGCAGATGAAGCTCAGCCGGTCCGCGAAGGCCAGGAGCAGCTCCGGCGAGCGCGCCAGCACCTCGGAGAGATACCGGTTGCTCGTCATGACGACGCACTCGATGCGCCCCGTCGTCACCCGGCGGCCGTGCTTGAGCTCCCGCTCATGCAGCACGTTGAGGATGGAGCGCAGCAGCATGTCCCGGCCGTCGAAGATTTCGTCCAGGAAGGCGTGCTCGGAGCCCAGCATGCCTTCGTCGGTGAGGTACTCGGTGCGTCCCGTCTCCGTGAGCACCTTGAAGTCCACCGGGCCGATGAGGTCCGTCTGCACGGTGGACTCGGCCAGCTGCTTGGAGAAGAGCGACGGTAAGCCCGTGCGCTCGTCGATGATGCGCCCCAGGACGGCGCTGGCGATGGCGCTCTTGGCCGTTCCGGGAGGGCCCACCACCAACACGTGCTCGCGCCCCAGGAGCGCCAGCTCCAGCTGCGTGAAGAGCGTCTCTCGCTCCAGGTAGGCATCCCGGAGCTCGGTGAAGAAGTGCCGGAAGGCGCGCGCGGCCTGGAGGTATGTGGACGGTGGAGATTGCACGGACGAACCCGAGGTGGCGGGGAACCGCCATGCTATCCGCCACGCGCGTCCTATTTGAAGTGGACCACGCACGCTCCGTCTGGGCATTGACGTCCCGCGATGCGGAAGCGATGGCGGGCCACGACGCGGTAGAGCGCATCCAGGAGCTGCCGCAGGCCCGGCACGTAGTACACGCGGAGCAGCCGTCCCAGCGGCCGTCGGCCCAGCGCCAGGACAATGGCCTCCAGCCCCTCCACCACGACCCCATCCGGCAGGACCAGTTGCAGGGCCCGCTCACAGCGGTCCGCCGTGACACCCGGGAAGGCTGCCAGCCCCCCGTCCTCCCGAAACGAGCGCAGGCGCGTCCCCGTCCCGCCCAGCAGCCGCTGGAGCCGCCGGGCCGCCCCACCGCACAGGCGGCAGTGCCCGTCATAGAGAATCACGTCATGCCCGGGAGGTGTCGTCCGCAGCACGGGCGCCATCAGCGAGGCCTCAGCGTGTCATGCAGGTGCGCATGCACCGCACGCCAGATGTCGTGCTGCCGCTCGATGGGGTCCATCACCGTCATGCCCACCGATGTCGCGGGCGAGCTGCCCTGGAAGGCCGAGTACTGACGCACCTGCGTGCCCCCCGCGCCGTCCTCGGCGAAGACGAAGCGATTCGTGCCGCGCAGCGGGTGCCCATCCAGCGTGGTGATGTGCAGCGTGTTCGCGTCCGGCTCCAGGCGCACGGTGATGGGCGCCCACACGGGCGGAAAACCCTTTTCCTCCAGGAACAACTTCGCGCCATCCACCAGCACCGCCGTCGCCGGGCGGACGCGGATGCCTGCGGCCTCGAACACCGCCGATGGGTGACGGACGAAGTAGGCGTAGGCCTGGGCGGGCGCCACTTCCGGAATGGTGCTGGTGTAGTCCGTCAAGGACGTGGGCGCGCCGGGGATGGGCGGACTGGGCTTCAGGTGGTCCAGGTGGATGCGCGCATAGCCATCCACCGCGGCACTCTCCCCCATCAACCGGCTGGCAGCCGCGGCTTCGGATTGAGCGGCCGTGAGCGCCCCCTGCCGCACCTGCTCCATCAGGTTGCCCGTGGGCTTGGGCGGAAACGCGCCGCCCACGCCGAAGTCGAACTGGTTGTCGGCGCCCGTGCGAGGCCCCGAGCGCGGCCCGGGCACAGACAGCGCCGGTGGAGGCCCCGAGGAAGGCCCCCGGTAGGGCTCCACCGCCGAGGACGCCGGCCGGCACTGCGCCGTGCGAGTGGGAGGAGGAACGGCCGCCGGCGCAGCGGCGCCCTCGGAGGGAGCGGTACCGGGCGGAAGGAAGGACGGTGACGACTGGATACGGGACATGGAACACCAGCCCCTGCATCCCTGCCGCCAGTCCTCGCCCCAGTCCCATCAACCCCTTGGCACGGCCCGACGTCCCGCTTCCCGTACGCCCATCCTCCCTTTCGGAACACCCCTCCACCCCGCAAAGCAGAAGGGCCGGCCCCACACTCGCGTGGGAGTACCGGCCCTCTGCGTTACTTCAGCGGCTCACCGCGTCCGAACTACGACTGGCGGAACTCGGCGTCCACCACGTCGTCCTTCTTGGGGCTGGCCTGCGAGCCCGGGGCCGCGGAAGGACCAGCACCCGGAGCGCCCTCGGCGCCCGGCGCGCCGCCCGTGGCGCGGTACATCTCCTCGGCGGCCTTGTAGCTGGCGGCCTGGAGCGCATCGAGCGCCGTCTTGATGGCGTCCTTGTCCTGGCCGTCGCGGACCTTGTTGATCTCCGCCACCGCGTCCTCGAGCGCCTTCGCCGTGTCCGCGGACAGCTTGTCCTTGTTCTCCTTCAGCAGCTTCTCGGCCGCGTAGGACTGGCTCTCCGCCTGGTTCTTCATCTCCACCAGCTCGCGGCGGGTCTTGTCGGCCGCCTCGTTGGAGCGGGCGTCGGCGACCATCTTCTCCACCTCGTCCTTCGCCAGACCGGACGAGTGGGTGATGGTGACCTTCTGCTCCTTGCCCGTGGCCTTGTCCTTGGCGCTGACGTTGAGGATGCCGTTCGCGTCGATGTCGAACGTCACCTCGATCTGCGGCACGCCACGCGGCGCCGGCGGCATGCCCGTCAGGTGGAAGCGGCCGAGGCTGCGGTTGTCGCCCGCCATCTCACGCTCGCCCTGGAGCACGTGGATCTCCACCTGCGTCTGGCCATCCGCGGCCGTGGAGAAGGTCTCCGACTTGCGCGTGGGGATGGTGGTGTTGCGCTCGATGAGCTTCGTCATCACCCCGCCCAGCGTCTCCACGCCCAGGCTCAGCGGCGTCACGTCCAGCAGGAGGATGTCCTTCACCTCGCCGGAGAGCACGCCGGCCTGCACCGCGGCGCCCACCGCGACGACTTCGTCCGGGTTCACCGAGCGGTTCGGCTCCTTGCCGAACAGACGCTTCACGGCCTCCTGCACCTTCGGGATGCGCGTGGTGCCGCCGACGAGGACGATCTCGTTGAGGTCCTTCGGCTCCACGCCCGCGTCCTTGAGACACTTGCGGCAGGGCTCCAGCGAGCGCTCGATGAGGTCATCGATCATCGCCTCGAACTTGGCGCGCGTGAGCTTGACGTTGAGGTGCTTCGGCCCCGTCGCGTCCGCGGTGAGGAACGGCAGGTTGACGTCCGTCTCCATCGCGGCGGACAACTCGATCTTCGCCTTCTCCGCGGCCTCCTTCAGGCGCTGGAGGACCATCTTGTCCTTGCTGACGTCGAGCCCCGTGTCCTTCTTGAACTCGGTGATCAGCCAGTCCATGATCCGCAGGTCGATGTTGTCACCGCCCAGGTGCGTGTCACCGTTGGTCGCGAGCACGTCGACCACGTTCTCGCCCACCTCGAGGATGGACACGTCGAACGTGCCACCGCCGAAGTCGTAGACGGCGATCTTCTCGTCCTTCTTCTTGTCCAGGCCGTACGCGAGCGCCGCGGCGGTCGGCTCGTTCACGATGCGGCGCACGGTGAGGCCCGCGATTTCACCCGCATCCTTGGTGGCCTGGCGCTGGGCGTCGTTGAAGTACGCGGGGACGGTGATGACCGCCTCCGTCACCTTCTCACCCAGGTAGTTCTCCGCCGCGCGCTTCAGCTTCAGCAACACCTGCGCGCTGATCTCCGGCGCGCTGTACTGCTTGCCGTCGATGTCCACGCGCGCATCGCCGTTGGGCCCCCGGGCGACCTTGTAGGGGACCAGCGTGGCCTCCTCGGACACCTCGTCGTGCCGCCGGCCCATGAAGCGCTTGCTGGAGTAGATGGTCCGCTCCGGGTTGGTGATGGCCTGGCGCTTCGCCACCTGGCCGACCAGACGCTCCCCGTCCTTCGTGAACGCGACCACCGAGGGCGTGATGCGGCTGCCTTCCTCGTTGACGATCACCTTGGGCTCGCGACCCTCCATGATCGCGACCACACTGTTCGTGGTGCCCAGGTCGATCCCGATAATCTTGCCCACGGTTCCTATCCTCCGGAAAAGACTGCGTTTTTTCTGAAAACTTCTGATGTACGCCCAACGTAACCACCCACCCCTCGCTGTCAAACGAGAGGGGCCACCGGGCCGCACACCTGAAGGTGGCACTCCCGGCTGCGTAGCGCAGTGCGCAGGCCCACACGCACCGCGTCACAGTCGCGCCACCCGCACGCCACGGGTGCGTAACGCGCTCTACACCGCCGTCACCCCGAGGTAGCAACCGGGCGGGCTTCTGGGCAGCAGGGAACGATTCAACCCCTTGGAATCTCAAGCCCGCCTGCCTGCTGACGCCTTGCGTCATGGCTTGGCGAGGATTGTGCACTGGGTACGGGTGTCGCCGCCCGGTCCCCCACCGGCGCAACCTTCGGAGCCGCCCTCATGCTGGTCCAGCCCCTCCGCTCTCCCGATCTCCGCCGTGCGCCCACATCGGACGTCACCGCCGAGCCCAAGGTCGCGGTCCTGCTGAACGCCAACGCCCGGAAGGTCGACGCTCGGGTGGTGAAGTCCCTGTCCCACGTGGTGCCGGAGCAGGACCTGTTCCTCTCCCGCTCGCCGCTGGACGCCCGCCGCATCATCCAGACGGTGCTGGAGCGTGGCTACCCCATGTTGTTCACGGGCGGCGGTGACGGCACCTTCATGGGCTTCGTGAACGAGGTCCTCCATCAGGTGGGTCCGCGCGGCCGTTTCGCGGGGAAGACGGCGCCTCGCTTCGGTATCCTCAAGCTGGGCACCGGCAATGGCCTGGCCGCCTACGTCAACGCCTCCGGCACCCGGAGCGACGGCATCCTCAATGACGTGCTGCGCGCCCGCACGGGCGAGGTTCCGGGCTACCGGCCCATGGACCTGCTGATGGTGGACGGGCAGCGCGCGCCCTTCGCCGGGCTGGGCGTGGATGGCAAGGTGCTCAACGACTACATCTGGGTGAAGGAGAACCTGGGCAAGGGCTTCTTCAAGAGCGTCCTCAGCGGCAGCGGCGGGTACTTCTCCGCAGTGGCCTGCAAGACGGTGCCGCACTATCTCACCCACTCCCACTGGGTGGAGTGTGAGGTCATCAATGGCGCCTCCGAGGCCTACCGGCTGGGGCCGGATGGCGGCGCGATGGGCGAGCCGCTGGCCCCGGGTGCCACCCTCTTCCGCGGCCGGCTGATGATGGCGGCGGCGGGCACCATGCCCTTCTACGGCTACGGCTTCCGGATGTTCCCCTTCGCGGGTCACCGCCCGGGCTTCATGCAGCTGCGCCTGGGGCAGGTGACGCCCACGCAGGTGCTCACCCACCTGCCCAAGCTATGGAACGGCCGCTGGTTCCCCGAAGGCCTGATGGACTTCCACGCCCGCGAGGTCACCATCCGCTTCGCCAACCCCATGCCCTTCCAAGTGGGTGGCGACGCGGCCGGCTACCGCGAGCAGGTCACCATGTCCGTGGCTCCGGAGTCCGTCGAGCTGGTGGACTTCACTGGCGCGCTGAACTGAGCGCCCGCCGGGTGCCGCTCCTGGCTACCCGCGGTCGCGGGACGCTGGGGGCTTCTCGCCTTGCTCCTTGCGGCGGCCCACCACGAAGGCGTAGCTGACGCTGGCCTTGCCGTTGCTCTCGCGGTGCAGCGCCAGCTCCTCGCGGAGCGAGGCGGGCTGCGAGCCAGGGACGGACGACAGGAACGTCTCGATGTCCCGGTAGTGCGCGTCCAGCTCCGCGTCATGGAGCGATTCGGCGGACTCGGGCTCGTAGCCGGCGCCCTCCACCACCTGCAGCAGCTCGCGCGGCAGCAGCAGCGGCCCGGCGACGCGGCGCTCCCAGAAGTCGATCGCCGCCTTGGGAGCAAAGCGCCCCACCCGCGCGGGGAACGTGAAGCCCAGCCGCCCGCGCTTCGACAGCAGACCGCGCATGTTCGCCAGCGTGGCCTTCAACGGGTAGAGCACGCGGCCCTGGATGAGGATGCCGTTGAACTCCCCATCGGCCAGGCCCAGCGCGTCCAGCGACACGCGGCGGACTTCAATCTGCTCCGCTAGGCCCTGCGCCCGCACGCGCTCACGCACCGGGTTGAGGAGGGCATCGTCGGTGTCGGCCGCGACGACGGTACAGCCCATCTCCCGGGCCAACAGCAGCGCGGCGCTTCCATCGGGGCCACAGCCGAGCACCAGCACGCGCGAGCCGGGCTCCAGCTGGGCCACCTTCGCGAAGCGCCGCGTTGCGTCATCCGAGCTGAAGGCGCGCCGGACATCCGCGGGGTGATACAGCGGGAAGGGCTCAGGCGGGCTCATGAATCCCATATACCCGCCTCCTCCAGAGACTTCCAGCCACGGCCCCCTACAAGTAGTAGATGACCCGCTCGTCCTTGTGGAGCCCATCGTAGATGGCGCGCCGCTGCTCCTCGGACAGCAGGTACACGGACACGCTCAGGGAGACGTACTTGCCCTTGCTGCTGGGTTGCTCGTGAATGGAGTCCGGTGAGAGTTCCGTGCCCAGGAACCGCTTGAACAGCTCACGGACATGCTCCACGAAGCCGGCCCCCTGCGCGCCCATCACCTTGAAGGTGTAGACGGAGGGGTACTCGATGAGGGGCTTCTTCTCCCCTTCGCCGGTGGGTGGGCTTCCTGCGTCTTCCTTCGTCATGTCTCGTACCAGAGGCTACAGCAGGTTGGCGGCGAGCTCGGCCAGGGCGCTGCGCTCACCCTTGGACATGGTGATGTGCGCCGCGATCTTCTCGCTCTTGAAGCGGTTGACCACGTGGACCAGGCCATTGTTCGTCGCGTCCACGTACGGGTTGTCGATCTGGAACGGGTCTCCCGTGAGGATGATCTTCGTGTTGTCGCCCACGCGGGTGATGATGGTCTTCACCTCGTGCGGCGTGAGGTTCTGAGCCTCGTCCACGATGATGAACTGGTTGGGCAGGCTGCGGCCTCGGATGTACGTGAGCGGCTCGATCTCCATCAGCCCCAGGTCCAGCAGTTCGTGGTAGCCGCGGCCGGCCTTCTTGTCCGCGCGGCTGAGGTTCATCAGGAACTCCACGTTGTCGAAGATGGGCTGCATCCAGGGATTCAGCTTCTCCTCGACGCTGCCGGGCAGATACCCGATGTCCCGACCCAACGGGAAGATGGGACGGCTGACCAGCAGCTTCTGGTAGAGCCCCTCCTCCGTCACCTTCTGCAGGCCCGCGGCGATGGCGAGCAGCGTCTTGCCCGTGCCCGCCTTGCCGACGATGGTGACCAGCTTGACGTCGTCGTTGAGCAGCAGGTCCAGGCAGAAGGCCTGCTCCATGTTGCGCGGGCGGACGCCCCACGTCCCGTCCTTGATCTGCCGCACCAGGGGGACCAGGCGGCCCTTGGACCCATTGAAGCGGCCCATCGCGGTGTGGGACGGGTTCGTCTCGTCCTTGAGGAGCACCACCTGGTTGGCGAACAGGGACTCGGCGTCCGGCAGCTCCACCTCGGCGCCCTGGCGGTACATCTGGTCCACCAAGTCCTTGGGGACCAGCCGCTCGGCGAAGCCGGTGTACAGCTCCGTGATTTCCACCCGCTCGGTGTCGTAGTCCTGGGCGATGAGGCCCAGGGCGTCGGCGCGGATGCGGAGGTTGGTGTCCTTGGTGATGAAGACGGCCTGCGTGTCCGGCTCCGCCTCCATCAGGTCGAGCGCCACCCCGAGGATGCGGTTGTCCATCAGGTTGCTGTCCGCCATGGACGGAGGCAGCGCACGTTCGGTGAAGCTCACCCGCAACAAGCCACCGTGCGGCAGAGGCACCCCTTCCTTCAGGGAGCCCTCGGCGCGGAACGAATCCAGGTAGCGCGCCACCAGGCGCGCGTTGCGGCCCAGCTCGGAGAGATCGCGCTTGAACTGGTCGATCTCCTCAATGACGTAGATGGGGATGATGACGTTGTTGTCTTTGAAGCCGTAGATGCTGCGGGGATCGTGAAGAAGGACGTTGGTGTCGAGAATGAAGTTCTTACGCATCGTGGGTTGCGCGACCTGAAGGTTCGGCTGCGACCGCGAGGGACCGTGCGACGGTGAGTCTCCTGACCACTATAGGCACCGGCGTCAGGGGAAACAGCCTGCTTGTCGCCAGGACGTGCGGCTGTCCGAAACCCCACGCCCCAGACGCCGGGGATGACGGCGGTTCGCATGGCGCCTTTCGGCGAGACACCATGGATCAACCCTGTAGCACGAGCGGCCGTCCGTTCAGTGCGCCACGACAGGCGCGAGTGGATCATATCCGAGCAGCTCCGCCACCCGCTCGGGCGGCGGCCCCGGGGGCATCCGCTCCCAGGGAAAGCGCCGCTGGAGCGTCTCCTCATCGAGCGTGAGCTGCCGCCGGGCGTCCAGTTGGAGCGCGTCATCCCACGTGTTCGCATCGAAGTGCAGCCCCAGCCGCGAGCTCAGCGGAGACACCATGGGCGAAGGCTTGAAGGCCACGGCCTCTCCGTGCTCGTCGCGCATGCAGTGCAGCTCCACCGCCCACGCATGGAGCCAGCGCGGCAGGTGCCGCCCCGCCTGACGAAGCGCGAGGAAGCGGCCCTGCGCGGCGCCATCTACGAAGAGGAAGCGGCGGTCATAGACGCAGGCGGCGGCGAAGGTGGACGGCGTGAGGGCCAAGGCCTCGGTGCCGATACGGCGGGCCATCAGCAGGAGCACGTCCAGGATGTGGCCGGCGAGCTTGAGCCCGGGGTGGTTCTGCCCGGGCAGCGGCGGCCGGTTCCAGTCGAAGGCGCGCCCCGGGTTCTGGAGCAACAGCGAGTCCAGGTACAGCAGCGGCGTGGCGGCGAGCGCGTCGCCGAGCCCCACCTCCGCCCCGGTCGTCCGCCGCAGGTCCAGGTCCGCCACGGGGACGTAGAACCGCCTGCTCCACAGGATGATGCGTGGCCGGTACGGGTCCGTGCATACGACGCGAAGCTCCAGCGGCCCCACCCGCTCCTCGACGCGCTGGAACAGCCCATAGGCACGCAGGGCCCGCTCCAGTCCCTGGGGGCTGTAGGTGCCGAAGACGAGGTCCCCGCGGGAGGCTTCGGCGCTGCCCAGCCCCAGGTCTTCCAGGGTCATCCCCGCGCTCTCGGAAACGGCCAGGTCCGGCCCGCTCAGCGCCTGATAGATGCGACGGTAGCGGGGGTTGATGGGCTGAATCCGAGGCATGGCTTCCACCTATTCGTAGCGGATGTCCACCACCGTGAGTTCGATGTCCCCGCGCGGCCGCCGCACCTCGACCGAGTCCCCCACGGCCTTGCGAAGGAGCGCCCGCCCCATGGGGGATTCGACGCTGATGCGCCCGCCCGAGGCGTCAATCTCGTCGGAACCGACAATCTGGTAGGTGCTGCGGCCGCCGTCCTCGTCCTCCAGGCTCACCGTTGCCCCGAAGAAGACGCGGGAGCGGTCGGTCTGCTCGGCGGGCGTGACGATGGTGGCGGTGTCCAGGCGCTTCTGGAGGAAACGGAGGCGGCGGTCGATTTCGCGCAGGCGCTTCTTCCCGTAGATGTACTCGGCGTTCTCGGAGCGGTCGCCCTGAGCGGCGGCAGCGGAGACCTCGGCCGTCACCTTGGGGCGCTCCTCGTTGAGAAGGTGGACGAGCTCGCGGTGCAGGCGCTCGGCGCCCGCCCGGGTGAGGTAGCGGCGGAACGGGGCCCGCTCGGCATCGTCCTCGGTCTCCTGTTCATCCGGATGTACGTCCTGGGACATGGTTCCTGTATATCGCCCCGGGGTGACACGCGGCGAAGGGCGCTGGCCCTGACGTTCACCGGAAAGCGGTCGGGGCGCTGTCAGAAACAGCTCCATGCGCTCGCCAGTGGAAAGCGTCGCCGAGTGCTGGTAGGAAGCGCCTGCCCCGGGGGCTTCCGGGGTGGTGGCGAAAAATTTAAAAAAGAATAGTGCGAGTCGCTAGCTCAGCTGGTAGAGCACCGGCCTTTTAAGCCGAGGGTCGGGGGTTCGAGCCCCCCGCGACTCATGCAGTAGAAGTGAAGGTGTGCTGTCCCCGTCGTCTAGAGGCCCAGGACGCTGGCCTTTCAAGCCGGTAACACGGGTTCGAATCCCGTCGGGGACATGGAAAAACGCGGGGTTGGACAGTGCGAACTGTCCAACCCCGTTCGTTTTTGGCCGTTCAGTGCTGTTAGTGCGCTGTTAGCGCGCCCCTCTAACATCGGGCAGCGCGCCCCGCACTTTCAGCCGTCCAGCTCTCCCCTCTTCTCTACAACCTGATCCACCAGACCCATTGGGGTCGCGATACGCGCCGAAACAGTCGCCGCTCAGAGCGTCGTCACGTCATCCGGCTTGCGCTTGCCGCGACCACGAGACTGCGTGAGCACCATCGAGTCCAGCGCCTCTTCTGCCTGAGCAGCCCGCGCCTTCAACTCGGCTGCGGCATCGGCCTTCGTGAAGGTTCCGCCAAGCCAGGCCGTCAGGTCGGCCGCCAGCTCCCCCGCTGACTGGTAGCGCTCGCGGGGGGAGACCCGAAGAAGCCGGTTCAGCGTCACCCGTAGCCCCTGGGGAAGACCCTCGGTCATCGCGTCTACGTCCGCAACCGTCAGCGTCGCCGCGCGCCAAATTGCGTCGGCCACCAACGGCGGCGCCCCTGCGAGCGTGGCCCGCTTGATTGCCCGAGAGACCCTCCGACGCTTCTTCGTGGACAACGAGCCCATGACTTCGAGCGTGATGTCGTCGGGGCAGAAGAGCAGATTCTTTCCTGTCGCCAACTCAAGCAGCACGACGCCCAGCGTGAAGAGGTCGGAGCGTGCATCGACGCTCCCCCCGAGGAGCATCTCCGGTGACGAGTAGAAGTGATCCCCGTAGGGGCCCCGCGCCGATGAGGCCACTCGGCCCGGCAAGTCGGACAGCGCGAGGCCGAAGTCGGCGAGCTGAACCGTCCCGTCCCAGTTGACGAAGATGTGCTCAACGTCGACCGCCCGATGAACGATGTTGAGCGGTCGCCCCTGCTCATCCTTCGCGGCGTGCGCGTGCTCAAGGGCCGCCGCGACCTGCGCCCCGACGTAGAGCACGAAGAGGGGGGAAAACCATCGCTGACTCTCACCGACGAGCGTCAGCAGCTAATTCAGGGAGTGGCCCTCCGGGTGCTCTGTGCTGACGTACCAGTAGCCCTCGACCTTGTGCAGCCCATGAACCTTGAGGATGCCGGGATGCTTGAGGAAGGTCGCAAGGCGAACCTGTTCGTCGAGCTTCGCCCGAGCACGCATGACCCGAGCCCCTTCCGTTTCCGATGGAGCCGGAACCGCCTTGAGCAGCACCTTCCCACGCGGCGCGCCGGACGTGGCCCGCAGCCGCGCTACGAACAAGGACATCCCATGGTGAGTCGGCCCCAAGTCCTCGCGGTACTCGTAGCCGATCCCGCCCGCCGAGAAGAGGATCGCCCCCCGTGGGATCTTGAACTCGATTGCCTTCGACATGCCGTTGCCCCTCGTGTGCGAACTCGCAACCAACGCGACGAGGAAAACGCTACCTGCGGCATCCGGTTGAGGGAACGCCCTCACGGGTCATGGCGTCAAAACGGCGTGTTCGGCCCTAAAGTGACCGCCTACCTATTACGTCCTCTTGGGGCGCTCAGGGCCAACGGTCCACGACGTAACCGCCCCCCGTGTTGATTGCTCTCACTCGGCCATCTTCGTAGCTCTTGGCGGGCGACTCGACCACGAAGCAGACGGGGCGCTCGTCCTGTCCCGGCAGCCGCACACGGTCATAGCGGATGACGAGTGCAGGCCCCTCCGAGCGGCCCATTCGGTCAGAAAGAAAATACGCCTTGCCATAGAAGCGTGTCCCGGGCGGCGCGACTGCGCGTTGCCGCGAATCCACGCCTTTGGGAACGATCCCCATCACATCCGCCCCTGCGGTGAACCACACGTCGTCGAACGGGCCACTACGATTATCGAGGGTGAGGCGGAACGACTCGTTGATCTTCCAGCGGAGATCCTCCCGCATCACCTCCTCCGCACCAGCCGGGCAAGTGAACGCTTCAGGTCGAATCTGGGCACTGGGGCAACCTGCCGCGAGTGCCGCAACGAGAGTCATCGTCGCGCAGTCGGCAGCAACGGCGGCCTTCGTTCTCCCGCGTGACGGGCGTCCTTGGAGTGGGGACTCAGGTGACGGAGGCGTCTTCACGGTGGAACCTTCCTTCGGAACGGCAGTCGCAAGGCCCGTCAGCGTCATGGGCGGGGGGCTTGGTGGTGACATAGCAGGGGCAGTCGACGTGAGCGGCGCGGAATGTGGAGGGCTCTGCGGGCGCGACACACCAACGACGGTCTGCGCCCCGGCCTCCATGGGTTCCCCTCGGCTGAGCAAGAAGCCCCCGGCCACGGTAAGCGCGATGAGGGCAGCCAAGCCCGCCGCGAGTCCCCACCCTCCCCGACCAGAACGCTTTGGCGACACAGGAAGGCGCGGGTTGGCAACTTCGGGCATCACATGATCCGGCGGCTCCAATGGCCGCTGTTCGGACGGAAGATGCACCGGGGATAGGTACTCCGCGCTCGAATAGGCCAGGAGTTCGCCCAGCTCCCGGCGCAACGCCTCAGTGTCGACAGGGCGCCTTGCCGGTTCACGCGACAGGATGCAATCAACGAGGTCGTTCAGCGCCTCCGGAACACGCACGTTCAACGCACGCGCAGGAGGCGGCTTCATGACGGTGCTGTTGAGCGTAACTCGCGCTTGAACCTCCGTCGGTCGGGGGTCGGTCAGCAACTCATAGAGCATCGCCCCAACCGCGAAAATCTCGTCCGCGACTTGAAAGGCGTACTTCGCGCGCTGTTCGGCCTTGTGCTCCCGAAGCCATGTGAATTGCTCCGGCGCACGAAAGCGGTCCGTTCCCGGAGGTAAGCCCCAATCCGTCAGCTCTTCGGCCAACGAGTAGCTTGCGCAGCTAAAGTCGATAATGACCGGCTCTCCATCGCTCTTCCGAATCAGAACATTGGACAGCTTCAAATCCCGATGCAGGACGCCACGGCCGTGCATGTACGAAAGCGCGGCGGAAATCTTGTCGAAGACCTGCAAGACTTCCTGAACAGTGGGGTGTTTACGTTCCGCCCATTCAGCAAGGGTCCACCCCTCTACATACTCAAGCGCGAGATAGACGTTCCCCTGCTCGGAGTAGCCATACCCACGGGGCTTGACGATGTTCGGATGCTCCAGGAGGAGGAGCGCCGAAAGCTCCCGAAGCGTCCTCGCATGTGTTTGCTTGTCGTCCCCGCTCGAATCTCGGTGCCGCGCCAACTTGAGCGCGCATCTGCGACCGTGCTTCTCGACGAGGTACACGACTGCAAAACCACCGTTTCCAAGCTCCCTAACGACACTCCAACCATCAATCGACGCCCCAGCCCCCGGGAACATAGAAATTACGTTCATGGTGTCCCACCGGAACCACCCTTCGGCAGTCGAACATTTGGGAGAAGGAGTGTCCTGCCATCGCCAACCAGTTCCAGGGCAAAAACCGGACTTGCAGTCAATTGAGGGACGTCAGCCACCACGAGTACACGCCGATTTTCTCCCGGTTGAATCGCTGTCGCCTCTGCCATTACGATTCGGGCGCGAAGCGGCAGCCCAACTCGGCCTGTTAGTATCGCCTCCCTTGGCAGCCATGGCGACTGCTCAGCGATGTTGATAACTGTCGCATCTATCAGTACCCATCCGTTCCCCCGATATGCCATCGCCGACTGCACTAGAAATCCCCGCTGGGCGTCCTCGTGGCTCTTGACAGGCGTTGCTGAGACACCATCCTTATCGACGAGTTCCAGAAGTACGAAGTCTTCAGGGCGGGGTGTTCGCGGCACATCTACCGGGCAGGCTATTTCCGTCAACGCGGGACGTTGCACGTCAATCCGAGTGTCCACTTCGGCTGGGTCAGTGGCCAGTGAGAAGGCGGCTCGCGCAGGAGCCCGGCCATCCGCGAAGAAAACCCCGACTTCGTAGCGCTCACCTTCGGGAAGATCCGCCACGGGCTGAACGATGACCGACCGCTCACCGGCATCCAGGATGCGAATCCGCGACTCGTCGAAGGTCAGAGTCTTCCGGTTGATGGGGGCCGGGAACAGGAAGAGCGTCGGCGTGTCATGCGCGACATGAACGACAGGAAGGGGCTCTGCCGCAGCGCCGGGAACCGTGACAACACGCTCTCTCCGCATGCGGGCTGCGGCTGAAGATTGGGCCTCCACGGCAGCGCCCCATACGAGCGCGAGCGCAAGGGCCAATCTAGACGGTTGGAGCAATGGCGCATGACCTCCCAAATCGGAAGGCTACCATCGCGGCTACTCGCGCAGTGGGCCTATTTCCTACAGGCCAACACGCCCCGTGTGGAGAGCGGTCACCCCCTGCCCCACTCTTGGCTTGTTGGTCCCGCCTATGTATGAAGGCGGCCGGGCGGCTGTGGTGAGTGCGCAGTTCACGGCGTCGCGAGGTCCCTGACCGACCGCGCCGATTCCGCAGCCGCCCACTATCGGTTCGCGAGCCTCGCAACGGCGAACCCGGCCCCAAGCCCGGCAAGCAGGGCCACGACGGCGACCGTGAAGGACACGTCCCCAGCCTGCTGGCGTAACGATTCGTTCTCGGCGCGCAGCCGCTCAATCTCCGACGCGGTTCGAATGCAGCGGCTCTCCGACAGCCAGCAGCCGCCCTCAACCTCGACGGCTGCCGAACCTCCATCCGGGAAGAGCTGAGCGCGCTCGACGCTGATGGCCTCCGAGCCCGACGCTGGAAGCGCAACCAGCAGGGCCAGCACGAGCGCGCCGAGCTTCACGTATCGCCCCGGGAGTCGAGCTGCTCCAGCACGGCAATCGCCGCGGCCTTCTCCGCGACCTGTCCAGCGGCAAGCGCGCCCGCAAGCTCGGCGCGGGCAATGGCAGCGCTCCCGAACAGAATCCGCTTGATGATGGTGAAGCCACCAGCAGCCGTCAGGGCAACTTGCAGCGCCGCCAGCATCAGCGCCAGCGAGAACGGCGCCCCAGCAGCAAGCGCGTTCGCTACCGCCCCCGCGAGGGAGACGCCAAGCACGAGGACCGCGCCGCCCCTGTCGGTATTGAAGAACGGGACGAGCCTGCCGCCGAACTTCCGCAGCAGGTAGACGAGCACCACCACCACCAGGGCGGCGAGCAGCGCGTAGTTCCGGCTCGTCACGGCATCGAGAAGAAGGCGCGCGAACTCCTCGAACTGCTCGGGGCTCGGCCCGACTACACCAGCGTCAACCATGTTGCCTCCGGGTTAGAAGCCCAGCCGCTCCAGTTCGGCCGCGAGCTTCGGGTTTGCTGCACGCCACTTCGGCGACAGGCGCTCGGCATCGAGGCGAGCCCACACGTCGGCGAGGGAACTCTGTTGGACCAGGGTGCGAAGCGGCGTGAGCTGAAGCGCGCTCACGTAGCCCGGCCACTGCACATGAGGGGAGTCACCGAACCTGCCGCCCCAGACGAGTCCCGCCTTCGTGGCTTCCTCGCCCAGCACGCGGTAAGCCGACTCGCGCCAATCCGGCTGAACGCCTGGTCGCGGGCTCGCGTCACAGACGAAGTCGAAGGCGAGGCCGTAGTTGTGCGCGGACAAACCTGCGGGTGACGCCTTGCCGCCCTTCCCCGCCAAGTACAGCCGACGAAGCTCGGCCTGTTCATCCAAGCTCCGGAAGCCGTAGGTTGCGACGTAGCCCACACCCCGTGCCTCGCACCGCGCCACGAGATGAAGGGCGACCGACACGAGCGGCAGGTAGACGCGGTCAAGGTCGACCCGCTTGAAGTTGGCCCGGGTCATCGGGAATCCCCAGCCCCGGCCTGGGTCCTGCGGAGAAGCTCCAACTCGACGGTCTGCCGGACCTGGACAGGAAGGCCAACGGCGAACTCGTCGCGCCAGCGCCGCAGGGCTCCCAGCTCCACCGCGAGGGCATTGATGCGCTCGTCCTGACGGGCGACCTTCTCGACGAGCGAGCGGACCTCATGGACAAGAGACTTCGCAGCCCAGGTGAGGACACCGACTCCCGCCGTTCCGAGCAGGGAGCCGACTACGAGCTGAACAGACTGCGCCTCTTCTGCGGTCACGGCATCACCGGGGACTAGGGTTGCCCCTGGTAAATGCGTGTGACTTCTGGGAGTGGCTCAGCTCACGAGTTCCCCAGAATGAACGATGGTACGCTCATCCCATGCTCTTGACGAACACTTGGACCCTTGTCCTTGCCGCTATGGTAACTACGTCAGAAAACCCAACGACATTCGAGTGGCAAAAGCTTCTGATTTCAAGCTTTGGCCCCGGGCTTACCACTGCGCTTCTGGTTGGGCTCTTTTCCTGGTTCTTCAACAGGATCCTGGAACGACAAAAGCGAACGCATGCCGAAGAACTCCTCAACATCGGCTCCAATCTCAACAAGAGCCTTCAGGAAAAGTTAGAAACAGATCGCTCCGAGCGAGCCGAGTTGCTAGAGCATATCAAGCGAGACATACAAGACACCCTGGCAAGCCGGGCCCGCAGAGCCGAGTATCTCAGAACCCAAATCACAAGCCTCTATGGCCCACTCGCATTTCTTCTTGAGTCAACAGCAATTCGACACCGTTGCGCCACAGACATGATCAATGCCGTCACTCGTCTGAAATCAGCCTTTGACGACCAATCCTCAAGCCGCCCAACCAAGGAAAGAGAGGCCAAGATTCATGGCACCATTGCGAAATATTTTGCCCTTACAATCGAGAACACCAATGCAGCCCTCTTGCTGCTCAAGTCAAACTGGGGCTGGCTGGACGAGAACGACCGATCTACAACAATCGACTTCATGAGAAATGCCGACCGAATCGACACCGAAGCCAAGACGACAGATGACTATGCCAATATCGTGACAATGTATGAGTCGGCCATCTCCGGGAAGGCTGTGTTGGATCCTCCAGAAATAATCCCCGAAACACTCGCAGCATATTTTCGAACCCGGCTAAACGAAAAGCAGCAAGAGTTATCCGGACTTACAGTCAGCCCAGTCCAAGCCAAGGCTATTGAAAAACTGGCCAGCTAGTCCCGCGGCTTGAGGTTGTGCGCGAGCAACCCCTAGACAACGTAGGTCCTTGAGAAGCGAACGGTGATCTTCATCACCTCGCCAGCGGCCGATGGCTCCGCGCACGAATTAGCGAGACCGCGGGGACTGACTACGAACTGCACGGACAGAGTCTCTTCTGCGGTCACAACGCCACCGGGACGAAAGGGGCCCCGGTAAATGCGTGCGACTTCTGGTAATTTCCCATTCAGTGGCTGGCAAAATGGAGCCCCGAGTACGCCCGCGACGCGCCATCTTCCTCCCGATCAGCACCCCAACCATTGAGAACTCCCGGCATGGTTCAGGATAGCTCCACCTCGCGGATACTGTTTACTCTGTTCGCGTTGGTTGCCTGGTGACTCAATGGCGACGAATCGCTTTCGCCCCCATCAGCCTAGCCACAGTTCACCCTAGAGTCAGGAAAACAAAAATGAGCAAGAACAACCGAATGAATCGAGAGAACAAGAAGCGGCGGCGTCTCGCACAGGAGCAAAAACGGGCGCAGCGTGAACAGTCGCTTACGAACGATTTGGGCGACGTTTCGGATACAGATCTCCGTCGAATTGCTCACACCATCAGCAGTGGCCCCCTGGGCGTAGCGTTTTATAGGCCGCAGCCGTGGGCTAAATTGCATGGCTGCTATGACAACGTAATGGAGATGATTAGTCGAGAGGGTGGCGACCGATTTTGTGGATGGATGTTCCACTTACGCGCGCGTCCGGGAGTTGGGCACTACTTCCTGGCCACACCGCACGCAGTCTGGCGCCCTCCTCATGACACTCGCATCGTCGACGTGACTCCGCACCCAGAATCGAAGCACCGCCCCATAATGCGACTTGGAGGTGTGGTGTTCCTTGTCGACAGCAACGCATCCCCAGTGGTCATCACCGACAAAGTCTCTCTTTCACCTCCACTTCGATTCTTTGCTGTCGGCGACTCCCCTGCGCTTGTAAAATATGTCGCAGAGCTAACCGAACAAGAAGTAGCAAACTTCGAGCGCGACAAACGGAATGCACTCGAAGGCAAATGGGGCCACCGAAACGAGTAACTAGCACCCTCGAATAAGTGAAGCACTATCTAGTCTCGGGGTTTAAGATTATGGGCAAGCAGCCCCTGCACAACGTAGGTCTTTGCAAACCGCACCGTGATCTTCATTACGTCGCCAGAGTCCGAAGGTTCCACGCGCGCCACTCGACCCGGAGCGACACCATCAATCGTCTCTCCGGGATGAAGCTCGTCGGTGCGCGTCCATCCACGCTCAAAGGTCCGCCAGCGATGGTCCGGCGTTACGACGAGCACACGCCCATCCGTCATGGTGAGCGTGCAGCGCGCCGCCTGGTGCCTGCTGACGTGCGTCACCTCGAAGATGCCGCCGTCTTTCTCGTGCTCGTGCATGGTGAGCAGCCGCATTCCGGGCCGAAGCATTTCGGCGGGCACTTCCGAACCATCGCTGAGCAGCACCGGCTCCCAGGGCGCGACACAGGTTCCGTGCGTGCCCCCGCCACCTCCACCGCCGCCAGTCGGCGTTGATGCGGGCCCCGTCGCACTCCGCACCATGTTGACGTTGTAGCTGCTCGGCGGGAAGAACCAACGCTCAGCGCTGTAGCCACTCGCGTTGTGCAGCCGCACCTTCAAGTAAAGCATCTTGTTCGAAAGCGAGTCCCGCAGCCGGTTGAACTTGTCGCCATACACGAAGGTGAAGCCCGCGCTCGTCGCGTTGCTGGAATCTCCGTCGACCGCGCCATTCTGATACTTGCGATCAGCAAGCGGCACCGACGTCCCATAGAGCCACTGGGGCGCGTTGCTGTCGCTATACGCCCAATAGAACCCAACCTCCATGAAGCGCAGCGCGTCGAGGTTGTCGCTCACTGCCTGGGGCTGAAGGACTGCGTGATAGTGCGCCCAGGTGAAGTTCACCGCTCCACCAGCAGCCCCGGCAATCGCGTAGCCCTCAAGCACCTGGATGTTCAGCCGGTCGATGTTCGGAACGCCCTCGTTGTTGCCTCGGTAGTAGATGCGGCTTCCCGTGTCGGCGAGGGCTTGCACGGAACGGAAGAAGCCATCGCTCAGGTAGTAGCGCCCCACCTGAACGTTGTTCGAGGCCACCTTGAGCGTCGTTCCGACGTTGTCGAGCTTCGCCCCGGCCGTGGGGATGCCGCTGCCGTCTTCGGCGTAGTTGGACGTCTTGAGGGTGTTCGCCGCGAGCAAGTCGAAGGTGACCATCTTCCGCATGGAGACGGCATCGAAATAGAGCCGCTTGCCCACGTCCGCCGCCGCCACCTGGGTTTCCCAGAAGAGCTGAACCCCCGTGCAACCGGCCGGGCACGTACCGTTCACAGTGACACGCCGGTACGTCGTCCCAACCTGCCCCAGAAAGACGCCCGTATTCTGGCCTGCGTAGACGCCGCTCCCGTCCTCCCACAGCAAATGAAGGGTTCCCATGCCCCCTACGGTGGCGGACGACGCCTTGACGTAGACCTCGGCGAAGAACTCGTCCCCCGGGGAGCACTTGAGCCGACCGCCTGGAACCTCCGAGCCATACCCGCCCGTCCAGCTCAGCCCCGGCCACGCCCCCGTGTTCATCAGCTCCACCCGGCGCACCCAGCGGCCAACCCGGGCATTCACAGGGTCCTCGACAAGCCTGTCACCATCGGGCGACTTCCCCACGGCGCGAATGCCCGCTTCGTTGTAGCCGTTCGGAATGAGGTTGTCGGTGGGCGGGTACAGCAGGTGCTGGAAGCCGACCGCGGCATCGCTCAGCGACGCGCCCTCGAGCTGCTTCGGCGTGACGGCGAGCTGCGGCGACGCGTTCCCTCGATTGCCGAAGCGGTCCCGAGGAACCACGCGCACGAAGTAGGTCGCCCCCGGCATCAAGTCATTCACGCCGAATGCCGTCGTGTCGAAAGTCCCGCGCAGCGTGGAGCTGCTCGGCGTGAAGCCGCTGGACGTCGAAACGTGTAGCTCATACCCAGCCGCAGCCGGGCCGCTCGAAGCAGGAGTGAGGGACAGCGAGAAGCCGTTCACCACCGCAGTCACGTTGATGTCGAGCGGGACAAGCGGCGGGGCTGAGTGCGCGGGCTCGCCCAGGCCGGGGCGCGTGTCCATCTCCAGCCACATGGAGACGCCGAAGGAGGGCTTCCCGCGCGTTGTAAGCGTGGTGCGTGCGTCTCCCTCCGAGGTGAAGACGTGTCGAAACCCGGTGACTGCCAAGTTCTGCGCGTCCGAGTAGTGAACGCCATTGGGGAGGAACCGGTAGAGGTCGCCCAGTTCCACCGGCAGGAAGAAGTCGAGGTCGATTTCCTGGTCCGCGCGTGCCTCGCTCAAGTCGGACAGTGCGGCTTCCGCCATCCTCCGCGCTTCAACCTCGCTGTCGATGTTGCTCGAAGCCCCCTCGGCAATTTGGATGTAGCGCACGCCATAGGCGGCCTGACTCGCGGCGTCCTCAACGACGACACTCTTCCGCTTGGGCTGCCCCGTGACGTCCAAGTCATTCGCGTCCGAGAAGACAACCTCCACCTTGTTCCGGACGTCCGTTCTGCTCACCACGAGCTTCGCAACGTCGCGGTAGTCGTCCGGGCCGAAGGTCCACGCGAGGGGCGGATTCGTCCGGTTGGGCTCGGTGAACGTCAGGGCGAATGTCCCGCTCGACTCGCGCCAGCGATAGCGCGCCTCCCAGCCAATCTGTTGAGCCAGGTCCCGAACGGCGTCGAGGACACTCGCCTTCTTCTGCGCGTACTCTCGGAGCCTCCACCCTGGAGACGCCGGGGTATGGAGCACCACGCCCGTCCCGTTGTCCGTCAGGATGGCCTGCATCACCTCCTCGACGGCAACGCCCTGGACGTCGTCGCCATAGGCCCGCTCAACCTCGATGAAAGCGCCTTGGAGCCGTCCCCCCAAGTCACGCCCACGGAAGACGAGCTGTTCACCTGCGAAGTCGACTTCGTCGATGTCTCCATGAAACAGCGTGTGCCACTCGCTCCCGCTGGGCGACATGCCGATGGGCGAAACCGCAGCCTCGACAATGAACTCTCTCCCCGGCCGGATGAGCTGCCCGCTTCCGGCATTCAGCTTCGAGTCGGCCCGGAGCGGGGCCACGCTGAAGAGTTCAATCTGCCGCTTGAGCGTCACCGTCGCGGCCGAAACGGGCTGGTCAACGTCCTCGTCCACCTCGACGGCGTCGAGAAAATCGCGACCTTCAAGCTGGCTCAGATTCCGCCACGTCCCCGCGTCATCGAGCACCTTCATGCGAACATGGGAAGCGTGTCCGGCTGCACTCGTGAGCGCCGCCAACCCCTGAGACGACATGCTGCGCATGGATTCCTAAACCTCTCGCAACGTGAATTCGAGTCGCTCGCCGATGACGCGCGCCCCTTGGTGGATGAATTCGACGAACTCGCCGTCCCGCACTTCGCCAAGCACCTTCGTCTCGCCGACGGAATAGGCCCCGCCTGCCGACAGGTACGGCAACGCGCTCCAGGCGCGAGCCGAGTGCCACGCGGCCACCTCTGGAACCCACGAGTCCGGAGCCATGAACGGCAGGCCGACAACGTCGTCGAAGCGCCGCAGGTTGAGCGCCCCGGTCAAAGACAGTGAGCCACTGGAGACGCTCAGCCCGCCCGCACTCGCCGCAGCCGCCCCCTGGATCCAGCGCGCCCCATCGCTCCGGTTGATGACCTGGAGCCAGCCGCCCCCCGTGGCGTCGAAGAGGTGGTGCAACGTCGTCCAGCGGGGCCCGAGCTGCATCGCCCAGGAGCAAGACACACCCAGGGGCAGTTCGAAGCCGCCACCGAAGCGCGCGCCTTGAAAGAGGCTCCCAAACGCAGTCGAAGGGGCAAGGCCCCGACTCGTGAAGGTGTCTCCATCGAATGCGAGTGCATGGCCGTCCCCGGCAATCAGCCCACGGAAGGCCAACGCCTCAACGGATGATAGGGGCCCCGTCTTGAACTCCCATTCTTGGCGCGTCGCGCGGCGCCCAAGCCGGTAGACGCCGCTGAATGAGCGCGAGTCGACGCCGATGCTCACCTGCCTGCGCCGCCCCTCGACAATGGGCACGGTGATGCCATTCAAGCTCAGGAAGGGCATTTCAATACCTCCCATTCAGCCACTCGCCATTGCCGCGACGTCGGCCCGCTTCGCGCTTCATTTCGATATAAACTTGTCGTGCTGTCTCGGCGGGGTCATGCGCGGCCTGAATCACAATCTGCCCAACGCTGACGTTGCCGCCACTCACCGGGACAGCAGGGCTCGACGTGACGGGCGATGCACCATGCGGCCTCTGCGGCTGCCCCGAGATGGGGTCCTGTGCGTTGAACCTCGCGAGCGCCACCTTGAATCCGGAGGGAACGTTGCTGAGCGCCTCGGTTGCCTTCTTCGTGGCGTTGGCGTTCTCCCACTGAGCGACAGCGGCGGCTGAGTTCGCGGCGGCCGACTCGTAAGTCGTATCGCGCAACGTGTTCAACGCCCCGTCGACCTGGTCCATCGGGACTTTCATGCTGTCGAGGCCCCGCGCCATCTTCTCGAAGGCGCCACCGACAACCGGAATCTTGCTGAGCGCACGGAAGACACCGGCAATGAAACCGATGATGGCGTTCCACACGGTGCCGACGCCTTTGACGACGTAGAGAATCCCCATCGCCACGATTCGCACGACGGTGAAGAACGCCTTCATGATGGGGCCCGCGAGCAGCGCCAACGGCTGAGTCAGCGCGACGAGAATCTGTCCCAACACAGTGATGAGCGGGGCGAGCCCCTGGAAGAGCGTGCCGAGCACCTCCAGCACCGGGGCAATCGCCTGGAGCGGAACGAGCAGCATTTCGAGCACCGGCACGATGGCGTCGAGCAGCGGCGCCACCATGTTGAAGGCGGACGCGAGGAGAGGCAGCACCGGGGCCAGCACGCGGCCGATGGCATCGGCAACGAACTGGATGAAGCCCGCAGTCATCTGAATCAGCGAGGCGAACGTCGAGCTTTGCGCGAGCAACTCGGCTACAACGGCGATGACGCCGCCCCACACGCCACCCACGAGCATCCCTTGCTCGAAGCGCTCGAACAGTTCGTAGAGCCCGCCCAGGGCCTGCGTGAAGCGGCTCGTGAGGATGCGCTTCGCTTCGTCGACGGCCCTGGCCAGTGCGTCTGCGAGTTCCTTCGCCTTCTTCCGGGCGACCTGCTCGATGACGGCCGCAACGTTGCCGACGCTCGTCAGGAACTCCTTCGCGTTGAAGTTCCCAATTTGGACGCGGCCCGCTTCGATTTCCGGACCAGAGGACGGCTTGCGCAGCTTGCCCTTCGGCCCGCCGAGCATGTCGTCGAAGACGCCGCCGAACTTCTCACGGAGGAATGCCGCAGCGTCACCGCCGAGCAGCTTCACGCCATCGAAGGCGTAGCCCGCCCCATAGGAGACGCCCGCCCAAACGGAATCGAAGCCGTCCTTCAACTTGCCGAGGGCGCCGTCGGCGAAGCCCTTCAGCCCGCCGAGCAGCGCGTCGCCGTTCAGGTCTTTCAACCCTTCGAGCGAGGCCGCGACACCGTCGAGGTTGAGCGCGCGGGCCAGAGGCGCCGCCATGCGTGCCAGGTTGCGCACCACGAAGGCGAACGTTTCGAGCTGCCCGCGTGCCCACGTCCCGACAATGGCCCCGAGCCCCGTGAAGAGTTCCCGGAAGAAGGCCACCGCGCGACCAGCAACGTCGGTGACGCCCCGCCAAGCCGACACGAACGCATCGCGCATTCCGGTGCTCGCGTCGTTCCAGGCCCGATAGAGGGTGCCCGCCAGCATCACGACGCCTGCAACGGCGAGCGCGACAGCCGCCAGAGGCGCCGCCACCACGAGGATGCGCGCGGCGGCATTTCGGAAAGCCGTCGCAAAGCCCGCGTCGACCTGCTCAGCGCCCTTCGCCACTTTCTTCAGGTTGCCTTCAACAGCGGGCGTCTCCCCACTGACGAAAGCGGAGAAGCGCACGACGGCCTTTCCCGCACCGTCCAGCGCAGGGACGACAACCGTACTCACAATTTCGGCAGTGCTCTTGACGACGCCAGCGGCCGTCCCCAGCGCGCCACCTGCGAGCGCCGCCGCCGTCCCCCACACCAGCATTGTTCCGACGGACTGCTTCACTGACGGCTCAAGCCGTTGGAACCACCCGAGCGCGTGTTCAAGGACTTCGGAGAGTCTCTCAATGTGCGGAAGAATGGCTTCGCCGACTTCAGCGAAGACGTTGGTGAAGATGAGCTTGATTCTGTCGAGCCGCTCGGTGACGCCGCTATCGAACTCAGCCACGGCGGCAAGCGCGCCATATAGGCCCACGCTGAAGAGCCCGCCGATTGCGCCAATCTTCTTCCCGAGCTTCTCGACTTTGTCGGCCGTCTGAGCAACGTCCGCGACGACGCGCCGCATGGACTTGGAGAACTCGCCGACGGCGGCCGTGACGACGACATACACGTCACCGACTTTCAAACCGCCGCCAGCCATGACGAATCACCTCTTGCGCAAACGCCGAATGGATTGCTGGCCCGGCTGCGACGCGCCTGGAGCCGGTTGGTTGGAAGAGCGCCTTTTGAGTTCGTCAGCCTCTCTTCGCGCATAGGCGACGAGCCCGACGACATCCTCGTAAGGCATTGCACGGACAGCGTCGGGCGGCAGTTTCAGGAGAGAGGCAACCCCGTAGAGCAGGCTCGCTTCGGGGTCGCTGTCTATTTTCCCCGCATCTTCTCTTCGCTGACGTTGAAGACGTCCGTCAGGTCCGTCGCGAGGTCTTCAAGCCACGACTCGTCGAGCAGCTCGTCGATGTCGTTGACGGAGAACATCGGGCGGCCCGTCTCCGCGTCGTGAAGCACGCAGACGGCGATGCGCCCCAGCATCCGCGCCCCGGCCCTGTCTCCCGTCGGCTCGTTCTTCTCCGTCATCTCTCCAGCTTCGCGGGCCTGCTCAATCAGCCGCAGCCTGTCCCCCATCGTCGGCTTGATGATGTTCACCTTGACGCCGTCCACCTCCACCGACTTCAGGACGCGACGATTCTTCGCAAGCAGCTTGTGCTTGTTCGACATGGACTCTCCTTTGGGTGTGAAACGTGGGTGACTCAGGGCGTGCCGTAGCCCCAGGCGAAAGCGGCGCCGTCCTCGGACTGGAAGGCGAAGCCGAGGAACTTCATGGTGTGCTCGTACAGGGCCCCGGGCGTCAGCTTGTGAGACAGCTCAGGCACCTTCACCCACGCGCGGAAGACTTGAGCCCCGGATGCCTTGCCAACTTCGATAAGCAGCGGAGTCCCTTCAGCCAGCGCTTCAACCTCGAGCTCAGTGAGGGCCAGCCCCGTCAGCTCCCCCGAGAAGTCCCGGAGCGACACCGAACGCCGCTTGTAGGCGTCCCCCATGACTTGCAGCTCGACGACGTCGTTCGTCACCGTGAGGGAGATGGAGCGCACCAGGGCGAGCGGATGGACGGGCAACGCGTAGCCCGAGACGCGCACGAGGGCCGACGGGCCGGGAGCGCTGGCGAGGTGGACGTCGCCGAAGAGCGGGTCGACAAAGGCGTCGACAGGTGTCCAGGCGTCGGCGTCCCCGCTGGGGGAAACCTCGACGAACACAGGCGCCCCCGGATTGAGTCGGCGAAGCTCGGGGTCCGCGATTCGAAACTCGGTCCCCGTGAAGTCGGGCGCGGGCATGGGCACGGCTTCGGCTTCGAGGAACTCGGCAGGCTCTCCCGCGATAGACAGCGAGCCGACATGCGCAGCGATGGCGGACATCAGACGGCCACCGGGGCGCCGTTGCCCAAGAGCTTGCAGGTGAACTCCACGACACCACCCGGGGTCAGCTTCTCGTCGTAGCTGTTGACGACCATCGGGATGCGCTTGCCCTTGGAGCCGCCCGATGCGCTGGGGTCGAAGATGAACGTCACGTAGGCGGTGCTCCCGTCATCGCGCGCGTCACGCAGCACGGACTGCGGCGCGTCGCCTTCCATGAAGTGTCCCGACAGGTCAGCGCTCGTGTCCTTCAGCGTCTGGACGCGGGACTTGTAGCCCGAGCCGCCGAGGTAATTCGTCTCGACGAAGTCGCCCGTCTCGCTAAGCGACGCATCCGTCAGGCCGTCGACGCGGTCAGCCGCCTGCGTGGCATTCGCGTCTGAGCGCACCGAAACACTGTCGAGGTGAGCAGCAACAGGGGTCGCCATTGGTAGTTTCCCTACCGACTCGGAAAGAGTCGCGAAAGCGTGGCAAGAATCTGGGCGGCAACCGTCTTGCGGAACTTCGCGCGCCCCCGACGGGCGGGCTTGCGCAGGAAGTGGACCGGCGTGGCGAAGCGTTGCTCGCCCCAGTGAAACCCTTCGTGAATGGCGCCCGCAGCGTCGTGGGCATACCCAGCCGTTGCGCTGACGCTCGCCTTCGCGTCGTTCAGCTCCGGGCCGTCGACAAACCCGGACGTGCTCAGCGGCGGCTTGCCGTCCGTGTCCCGAGCACCCACAGGCACCAGGGCGCGGCTCGCCTGAAGCACCGTCGACGCGTGTTCGCGAGTCAAAGGCGCCAGGTCGGCGAGTACGGGCCGCTCCACCTTCCGCAACTTGTCGAGCAGCCTGAAATCAAGAGCAACTTTGAGTGCCATTGCCCCCGGTAAATGCGTGCGCTTTCTCGCCGTGGCTCACGCGCCCAGGTCGATGAAGGAGGCATCCACGGTGAAGGTCCACCAGTGGCGGTCGCTCCCGTCGGTGCCGATGTAGTTGGGGCTGCCTTCATCCACCTCAATCAGCACGTAGGGCGCGGCGCTCGCGAGGTGGAGCACGTCGAGGGCTGCGAGCGCGAGCGCCTGTCCCTCCCGGAAGCTCTCACGCGCCGAGCGCACGCGGACCTGACAGGTGACAGTTCGGTACGTCTTACGGCCCCCGCCGATGTAGCTCTGCGGCGGCTCCCCTCCGGTTTGCAACACGAAGCACGCAACGTCCGGCACCGTGGCGTCGTCGTCTTCGAGCGTCGGGCCGAGAAACAGGTTGGCCCCGGCGCTCAGTCCGAGGCTCCCAGCGGCGAGAATCGTCGCGAGGTCGGCAGCAGTGTCGCGGGCCATTAGAGCCAGACCTTCCGGTAGCGCAGGACGCCCGCCCCGTCGACGTGCTCGTCAACGGCGGCAGGGCGTCGGGCATGGTTGAAATCGGTGATGTCGTCGCCCTTGAACCAAAGCCGGTGGCGAAGGGTGACAGGTGCTTCGGTGTAGACGACGAAGGAAGCGACGAACTCGGCGCCGTTGGAGTCGCGAATCAGCTTTCGACTCGGCTGGATGCGCGCGGGAGCTTCATGGATGGGCCCCAGCAGAGGAGTCCCCCAGGCGTCCCGGCCAGTGACTTCGGCGTAGCTCACTCGCTGGCGGAAGAGAGACGCGGGCCCGCTCATCAACTGGCCCTCCACAGGACGTGAGGGGCGACAAGCAGCTCGGCGCGGGGGCTCGCAAGGCGCTGGCCCGCGCTCCGCTCCCGGTAGCTCACTGACCAATCCCCGAGACTCTCGCTGGACACGTCCGCATCCCGGCCCCGGCCCCGGTAGAGCGCGCAGGCTTCGAGGATGGCGGCCTCTTCGACTTCTGCGGGCAGGGTAACGGGCCCCTGGGACGCGTCGAGGGCCATTTGCCCCGGCGTCACGTAGCCGCCCGTGTACGTCACGGCCAGCGCATCGGGGCGCCCCTGTCGCATCTCGACGGTCAGGGTGACGAGCCCGCCGACACGCGCCGTCACCGGCCAGAGGCCAGCGAGGCGGTAGAGAAGCCCCCCCGCCGCAAGGTCCCCGGCAAGGGTGTAGGCGGTGGCGTCGAGCAGCTCGCCCCCGTCCATCACCTGGAGGACTTCGATGACCGGCGGACGGCTCAGCAGCACGTAGGGGCGACCGTAGCTATCCGGGTACTCCGTCACCGTGGCCCGCTCGAAGGCCCGGCCACACAGCTTCGCGATTGCACTGCTGGCGACAGTGACGCAGCGCTCGACGTGCGAGTCGGAGGGCACGCCCAGGTCGGCGGCCACGGTGGCGGCAAGGCAGAGGTCAGTCGGGCGGGCCATGCAAGGGGCTCAGGAGGGCGTAGGAACGACGAAGCCGGGGCCCCCAGGGGAAAGGGAGCCCCGGCCCGAGAAATGCGTCGTGGCGCGGCGCTAGGTGGCGGGAATCTCGTCCGGCCCGCACAGGACAATCAGGCTGGACGCGCCCAGGGTGGGAGACGTGCCCCCCGTGAGGGCCACCGTCTCCACGACTCGGAGGTAACGCTGCGCCGTGGGCAGCCGGACGTTGACCCGGGCCACCGCGTTAGCCGTCGTCAGCGGCGCGATGGCGGCTTCGGGCAGGTCCGTCCACCCGTTCTGGCCGTCGACGCTGTCCTGGAGCTTCGCAGCCAGCGAAAGCGCCGTCGGGGCGCCCGTGGCTGCCCCCGTCGAGGCCGTCAGCACGCACGAGTCGAAGCTGAAGCGGTCGACAGCGGCACTGTTGCGCGTCCCCGCGCTCACAGCGGCGGGAACAGTCCCAGGGCGAATGCCGACGAGCACGCCCGCGTCGGTGGAATTGGCGTTCATGGTGGGGCCTCTCAGGTGTAGGTGATGGAGCTGAACGCCTTCGGCTGGCGAACCTTGAAGTCGCCCTTCACGATGGCGCGCACGGTCGTCTCGTCGTACTCGGCGCGAACGTCGTGCTCGGACAGAATCAAGTCCTCGTCGATGCCGTAGATGAACTGGCGCCAGTCCGCCGAGAAGGTGATGCGCGACACCGGGACGCGGGTCGTCATCACGAAGGGGAAGCCGCGAATCGTGCCCCTATCGAGCATCTCCTGACGGAACACCCAGACGCCGGAATTCTGGAGCTGAAGCAGCGCTGTCGCCCGCGTCGGGTGAAGCACCCACGCCGCGTTGCCCATCCGCACATGCGCCGTCAGCGGCAGCTCGACGGCCTTGTCGATGTCGGCCAGGTAGGCCGCTGCCGTCGTACCAGTGGACGCGAAGGTGTGCGCGGCGTCGAGCTGAGCGAAGAGCCCCTTCGGCGCGGCGCCCGTACCGTCCCCGTTGAAGCCCGCGTCGTCCAGGCCATCGGCCACCGTCGCCCGGATGTCCTCACCGACGCCCGCGTCACCCACGCCCGGGGTGCGCAGCAAGTCGTTGCTGATGTCGGTCAGCACCATCCCCTTGTGCGCCTTGAGGACAATCTTCCCGTACTTCGGCGCGCTCTTCGGGACCGTCTCGCCTTCGCCGACCCACTTGAAGACGGACGTTCCGGTTTGCTTGCCCATGTGCAGCTCGCCCTTGAACGTCTGGGTTCGCACGCCCAGCTTGAGCATCGCCGCGTCGGGCCGCAGGAACTCAATCACTTCGCCGCTCTGCTGGATGGGCACCAGCACACCGGCCGAATCGAACTTGCTGAGCTGAACGGCCTTCTGGACGTCGGCGTTGCCGAAGCGCTTCGCGGCGTCGACCAGCTCGACGGCTCCGGTGCGGCGTCCGGCCGCGATGACGCTCTTCGCGAAGCCGCCGAAGTTCTCCGCGCTTGCGTAGACGCCAGTCCCGCGCGGCGCGTTGCCCGGCTCAGCCCGGCCCGGGGCACTTCGAGCGGCGGCGTCCATCAACTCTCGCGCGACCTCGGGGCCGAGCGCCTTCACCATCTGTGCGATTTGCTTGCGAGTCATTCTTTCACTCCTCGGATGTAGCCCTTGAATGCCTCGACGAAGCTCTTTGCGGCGTCGGCGGCGTTGAAACCCTTCGTCTCGTCGTCGTCCTCGTCGTCCTCGTCGGGCTCGCTCTTCTGCTCGTCCTCGACGTCTTCCTCGTTCGTCGACTTCGCTTCGTCCTCGACGTCTTCTTCGTCGGGCTCGCTCTTCTGCTCGTCCTCGACGTCTTCCTCGTCCGTCGACTTCGCTTCGGCCCGTGCGTCGAGAAGATCGACAACGCGCGTTGCAATGCGTTCAACGAGGTCGTCGGGCGCTTCGTCCAAGGACTTCGAGCGCACGGCCCGCGAGTTCCCCGGAATCGTCACGACGGAGACTTCGAGCAGTTCCTGGGCGTCGCAGTCGTAACCGCCGCGCTCGTTCTGCCGATACTGGCCAGGGAGCATGAGGTAACGGACAGAGACGGCATTCAGGATGCCCTTTGAAACTTTGCGTTCGACCTTCTTCGCGAACTCGTCTTCGTCGTCGAATTCGATGTCCACCATCAGGGCGTCGCCCTCGACGTAGACGCGCCCCTTGCCAATCGGCAACTGAGGCTCAGCGCCCGTCATCGCGGCGCTCGCCCCGTCGTCGTGGTTGTAGAGGACGACGCCATTCGCGTTGTAGCCGTCCACCCGCCAGCCTTTGACGTTCAGCCGGTCCGAGTAGCGGTCGAAGTCGCCGTCACTCGCTTTGAACTTGAAGACGCGCCGTCCGCCAATGGACTCGACGGCGCTCAACGTCGCCGCGTCCTTTCGAACGGCGCTCAGCCGCAGGGAGCGTGTAATGGGTCCAGTCATGCACCCGGTAAATGCGTGCGACTTCCGCGAGTGGCTCAGCCGTCCTTCGTCGCCTCGGCATGCGCCTCCGCCGAGCTGCCTTCGACGGGCGTCGGCGTCTCGCCGGGCTCGTTGGGCTTCTGCCCCGGAAGCAGCTCCGCGAAGCCTTGCCGCTCCGGGTGAGGCTTGAAGCCCGCTTCGACCCGCCACTCGTCGAAGGTGAAGGCGCTCGGGAGCGTCCCCATCACCCGCAGCCGGTGCTCACGGTCGGCAGGTACAGGGGAGTCGTAGGAGAGAAGCACTTCGTCTTCGAAGCGGGGTGCCAGGTGCTTCTGCATCGACGCAAGGAAGACTTCGGCGCGCGGCTTCGTCGCCTGTTCGGCAAGGTGCTCGCGCGCCGCGTAGCTCGTCGCCTTGTTGCTGCTCGTCACGTCGCCCACAATCTCCGGCGGCACCCGGTACACCATCCGCACGAAGTCCATGAGGAAGCGGCGCAGGTCGACGAGCTGCATGTCGCGGAAGGGGGTATCGAGCCGGGCAAATGTCGTCCGGCCGCTCGTAATCATCACCCGCCCTGCGTTGGCGGGCCCCCCGTACTCCCGCGCGAGCGACTCTTTGAAGGCCCTCGCGGGCCCGGCCTGAGACTCGTTGAAGCCCTCAATCGCGATGACGGCGCCCGGGAGCATGTTGTTGAAGAAGGCGTTCTTCGTGAAGCGCGCCGCGTGCTCGTCCGTGTCGACTTCGTCGCCCAGCGAGTAGGCGATGCCGATACCGCGGCCAAGCGGGTCAGCCGGGTTCAGGCGCTTCACGTAGATGACGCTCGCCGCAGGCAGGAGGAATGTCCGCCCGCCAGCGGCCACCGTGTACGTCCGTTCCGACTTCGGCTTGCTCAAGTCCGGCAGCGCGAGGACGCAATCGGGCGGCACAGGCCACAAGCCCACGGGTACGCCCGCCAGCTCTTCGACGACGGCGAAGAACTCGCCCGTCAAGTCATAGTGAAGGCAGAAGAGCTTCGCGAAGTCGCGGCCCGTCATGTAGTCGTTCGGGTCCGCCAGCAGCCGCAACAGCGAATGGTCGGGCAGCTCCACCGCGTCCCCCGTCTCGACGAGCGACTTCAACCGCTCCCGGCGCACGTCGCCACAGGCCCGCCGCAGCGACACGTCGACGAGTGTCTTCCGCGTCGTGGGGTCCTGCCGCGTGAAGGCCCGCCACGTCACGTCCGCGAAGGCATCGCCCACCGTATCGACGATGGTCCCCAGCCACGGCATCTCGGCGTAGGCCGCGAGCAGCGCGGGCACCTCCCGGCGTGGCGGGGCCGAAGCCCAGCGGCTCAGCTCCAGCCCCGTTCCCTTGCGCTTGCTGCCCCCGCGAAACGCGGCACGCATCCTGTCCAGCATCCCCATGGAGAACCTCACACCGCGAAGAACTGTTCGACGAAGACAAGGTCGTGAACGCCCCAACAGAAGGCGTCGGCCCTGTCGTCGCGACGCCCGTTGATGCCGGTGAACTTGCTGAGCTGCGCTTCGAGCTTCGGGAACGTCCCGACGAACTCGACGCGGCCCGCTTCGGCCAGGGCGGACACCGGCTCAGCGCGCTTGCTCTTCGCGCTCGTCGCCCGCACGGGCTTCACGTTGACGCTCACGCCCATCTCACCGGCAACGGTGCTGATGAGCGTTTCCACCATCTCCCCGCCCGTGTTCACCTCGACGACGAGCGCGTCACACCCCCATTCGAGATAGGCGCGGATGGCCGTCGTCGCCCACTCGCGGGGACTCGCCCGGCGCGACAGGTCGGCCAGCACCGAAACTCGCTTGAGCGGCACCCCGTCGGCCCTGAAGAGCGCGCTCGACTTGCACCCCTGAACGATGATGCCTGTTTCGTCCGAGCCGGTTTCGCTCGTCGGGCTCGGGTCCACGCTGACGATGCGCCTGTCGAGCTGCTGCGCGTACTCGTGCGCGTCGGCCTCCACGCGGCCCCACTTCGCCGAGCCAAAAATTGCCCCAGGCACGTCGAAGAGCAGGCGGCCGAGAACCTCTTGCTGTCCCCAGCGTGTGTTCGCCAGGGCCCGCATGTTCGCCACGGCCGAAGGCGCCAGGTTCGCGAAGTTGCTCAGCGAAGAGCCCGTGCGAAGCACCACGCCCGGCTTGAGTTCCTGCGTCTCCGCGTTCGCGAAGAGCAGCTCTTCAATCTTCTTCAGCGGGCGCGGCGTCCCGGTGAGGAGGAGCTGCGGCGGGTCCTCTCGCGAGCCGATGCGCAACACGAGCGGGAGCTGATCGACAGCCGCCATGTCGTGTTTCCACGAAGCGGGTTCGTCCCCCCAGCCCCATCCGGCATTCGGGCCGCGCAGCCGGTCGGGCTTATCCGCCGAGTAGCAGATGGCATAGACGCCGTTGGGCCACGTCACCCGGCGCTTGCTGGGCTCGTACTTGGGCGTAAACCACGGGGGCGACAGGGCGAGGATGCCGGACGCGCCGCGAATCATGGTGTCGCGCACGTCCGCCGCCGTCGGGCCGACGAGGGCCCCGACGCTCTTCGCCTGCCACGCCTTTTTGATGACCCAGCGCGCGCCGCACCACGTCTTCCCGAAGCCGCGCCCGGCCATGACGAAGCACGTCGAGAACTTGTCCGGGGGCGACTGCTCGCGACGCGCCCAGAAGTCGAGGTCGTAAACGAGCAGCTCGACTTCCTTGTCGTCGAGCCCGCCGAAGAGCTTCGCGAGCTGAGCGCGGGAGCCGGCCGTTTGCACCATCCGGGACGCGGGGGACTCGTGCGGCGCGAGCCCCTCGGCGAACTTCCCCCAGGCGCCCTTCGACAGAAGGCTACGCATCGCTCGCCCCCTTGTCCTCGAGCTGCTCGGACGTGGCAGCTTCGGCAGGAGCGGACGCGGGCAGTTCGTCCGGGAGGAACTTCCCCAGCCGGTCAATCAGCAGCTCGCGCAGCGCGGCGGTGTCGGCGGCCTGGTCCTCGGGGCTCTTCGCCTCGACGTTGTCGCGTCGGCCATACAGCTCCGGGAAGCGGCGGCTCAAGAGCCACTGGACGTGCTTCGGGTTCGTCGTCGCGGCGGCCTGGAGCGTCTCTGTCGCCCCCTGCATGAACTCGGCTTCGGCCCGGTTCACCGCGACGAAGAACTCGCGGTAGAGCCCGCGCGCCTCGCTCGCACCCCGGTGGAACCAGCGGGAAACGGTCTGCTCGTCGACGCCTACGAGGCCCGCTGCCGCTCGACGGAAGAGGCCCGAGCGCAAGTGCTCGCAGATCTGCTGTTGAAGCTCAGGAGTGAGTTTGGTTGGTCGCGCCACACCCGGTAAATGCGTGCGGTTTCGCGAAGTTTTTCGGGGGAGCGCTCAACAAAACGCATCGGCCCCACGGTTTTTCTCAGAATTTTTCGAAAGTGGGGGCACTCCGAGCAAGCCAGGATTCCACCGCAGACAGAAAATCTAAGCCGGGGGGGCTACTCCAAGCCATTACAGCCGCAGTGAAACTCAAAGCCATCAGCACACGCTGACCCACATCGGCGCCCGCTTGGCGACACCTACTTCCTGTGAAGGTGAAAATCCACCTATTCTCTTTGATTTCAACGAATTAGAGTCTCTCGACATGAGCCAGATACCTGCACCTGTAGTGGGAGCCGCTCTCCTCCTGGGAGCGGCCTACGCGTACGCGAAGCTCCGAAACACGACCCCTTCCCGAGCTAAACGTAAGCTCCGCAGTACGCAAAAGCGGATGGAGGCCCGGGGTTGCACACCAGGGATCTACCGGCTTGAGGGCAACGGCTTTCGTCGCTTTGGCCAGTCGGCGTGTATCGAAAAGAGGGCCCCACGCTCCGCAGCAGACAACGCTGACCTGCTCGGCCCGACACCCAAGTTGTATCTCGTCGAGCGTGAGTCAAATCTCCGCCGCCGCCTTGCCAAGGAGCGCAAACTGATTATTGAGGATAAAGCTCGTGCCGCTCACCTGAACTGCAATCGAGTGCTCTGGTGACACGCACTGGCCGCCTGCAATCCGACCACCATCATGGGTACGATCAGACGACAGGAGGAAAAAAGATGTCCCTGCGGTAGAGGGCATTTTTTGGTTGAGTTCAGCGAGAATGACTCCACCTGGGGACCTCACTGGGAACGCGAAGAAGTACTTCGTGCCTGCGCGGCATGCGGGAACAACAAGGTTCCCCAAGTGGATCCCGCAGCAGACAAGGCCGCAACTGAAAGAATCTTGAAGCAATTCCGAACAGTGCAGAAACGCAGGACACCGACCTCTTAATTAGGGGAAACAATGACCAGCTTTAGAGCCCACCTCGACTACGAAACGTCTAGCCGCGCAGGCATGCGGGACTGGTTTCAAGTTGTCTCAATTGTCGACGAGAATGACACCGACTACACCAAGCTCGTCGACCAGGGGAAGCACTACCTCAACCTTTCCAGTCTCAAGGAAGACTTCAGAGAAGCTCTCAAGAAAGACGGCCATTTGGACGAGCCCTTCGACATTGTAGAAGTATAGGATTTTCTCAAGCACATAGAACGTGCTCTTGCGGAGCCTGCCCCCACCTCGCACCAGACTTCCAGACGGGCAGACACCGCAGGCCATAGATTGCTCAAGGGCGCGATCAAATCGTGTGCTCGCCAGCGACGATGGCATCAAGGCTACTGTCCCTCATCGGCGAGAAACTCGCGCAGCTCGGCCAGCGCACGCGCGAGCATCCGGTCGACGCGACTCTTCGGCGCGCCCCATGCTTCCGCCACGGAGCGCACCGACTGCGCCGGGCGGTTGAGGCCGAACACGCGCGAGACGAGTTCTCGCTGCTCGGGAGACAACTGCCGCACGGCCTCGAACACGAGGGCTCGACGCTCAGCCGCCAGCAGCTCCGCCTCGGGCGTGTCCCCGTCCGACTCCAGGCACGACATCTCGCGGAGTGCGGATTCCAACTCGTCGACCCACGAGTCATCGGCCGAAGCACCGTCCGACAAGTGAGACGGCATGTCCATGCGGTGGACGCGGACGACGTTGCCTTCGTTGCTGTGGAGTGAACGCACGGTGCGACGCTTGTGCGCGCCGTCGCTCAGGTGAACGTCGGTGCCGTGCAAGCGCGCGTACTGCTCGCAAGCAGCCCGAGCCCGGAAGTAGGCAACTTGGCCGAACGACTGGCGCCCTCTCGCCGCGTCGTACTTCGACACCGCGCGAAGCATCGCCATTGCGGCAACTTGCGCGAGGTCATCAGGCGACAACGAGCCCGCGATGGGCAGCAGGGTCCCGACGATGCACCGGATGAGGGGCCTCACGGAGTCGAGCAGATCAGCGGACAACCGTCGCTCCAGCACCGCGTTGCCGCTCGCGCGGGCCGACAGGATGCGGGACACGAGTTCGGGTTGCCGGGCCGCCCGGAGGCCATACTCACTGTGTGAAACATGTTTTTTCGCACTTCCCTTGCGACACATTGCTGCGTGAGACATCGCCCCAACAGAAGCATGCCGCATGCCGACTACGAACGATTCACAGACAGTCTCAGCCACGGCGCCTCTACGCTCTCGCGGTTGGGCTGCGCGTCGACGCCCCATCGGCACGCAGTCGTTCCCCACGTAAATGCGTGTGGATTCCGCGAGCGGCTCATCGCGAGCACCCGACAGGGCGTCAGCCGAAACAGGGGCTAAAAGGGGCTCGCGTATATATCCCTAGGACATGCTCATCTCATATACGTACACATCCCCCTTATTCTTACTCCTACATCTTCTTTGGCTTAGGGAGTTATACAGAGGGGGTCTGCCTACTTGATGCTTGCCAGCGCGAACAAAAATTCGCCGCGTGAGCCACCGCCAGAATCCGCACGCATTTACCGGGGGTGACTACAACACACCAACTTTCCACGCCGCGCAGCCCCGATGCCGCCCCCCTCGCCCGCCACGGCGCCCCCGTGCGCGTCGCGCTCTACGAGAACGCCCAGGACATCGTCCCCAAGCGCGTCGACCTCTCCTGGCCCGACCTGTCAGCGAAACTCGTCACTCACCGTCGGAGTCAGTGCCCCACGTCGCTGTGCGTCCGTGGCTGCCCCGCCAAGAATGGCCCAGCCTGGAGCCCCGTGGACATCGTCGAGCGACGACGAACGGAGAATGTGCGCGCCGTCACCGTGGCCGTCTTCGACCTGGATCACCTGACGGCGGAGCAGCTCGCGTGCCTCGACGCCGTCGAGCGCCATGGACTCGCCTTCGCCGTCCACTCGACGCACAGCAACCACCCACCCGACGACTACTGCCTGCGGCTGGTAATGCCGCTGTCTCGGCCCGTCCTGCCCCGGGAATGGCCCTCCGTGCGGGAGGCCGCAATCCGCGTGCTCGGACTCCCCGCCGACCCGGCCACGAAGGACCTGGCGCGCATCTACTACCTGCCCGACGCGCCCATGGGTGCTGAGCCCTACGCGGCCAGTGGAGACGGAGCGCCCCTGGACGTCGACGCGCTGCTCGACGTGGCCCGTTCGGGGCTGCCCGCCCATGCCCAGCCGTCCGCGCCCGTTGGGGCGCCTGCCGACCTCTACGAGCTGAGGGCCCTCCTGCGGCGCATCCGGAAGCCCGAGCACGTCGCCATCATCCGCCGAGCCCTTGCTGGTGAGCCCCTGGCCCCCGTTGGCGGGCAAGACACGGCCCTGAACGCCCTCATGTCGTGCGCGGCCTTCGTCCTGCCGCTCAACACCCCCGAGTCGGCCGTCGTCGAGCTGTTCCGCGCGTCCTTCGCCGCCACGGACTGGCGAGAAGGGACGGAACACCTGTGCGAACAAGCCCTCTTGAAGCTGCGGCGTCACCGCGAGCGACGGAAGGCCCGTGACGCGGGACGCCTCGCGGAGAACGAAGCCATTTGGAAGTCGCTCGGCGGCAAGGCACCGGAGGCCCCCTCACCGGACGAACCCGGAAGGGAGGAAGACGCCCCCAACCCCGACGACTGGATGAGCAAGCTCGCGCTCGACCCGGGCAAGGACGGCACGAACAAGATTCGCAACAGCGAGGCGAACGTCTTCGCGGTGTTGCTCAACTCCCCCGAGTGGCGCGGCGTGCTTCGCTTCAACGAGAGTACCAAGCAGCTTGAGATTGAGGGCGGGCCGCTCGGAATCAATCCGGACCTGGAGACGCTCGACGTGCTCGTCGCCAACTGGATTCAGCAGAGCAGCTACGGCCACCTCGGCTTGCGGCCCAAGGCGCTGACCGTCTCGCAGCAGATTCTCGCCGTGGCGAGGCGCAACAGCTATGACCCCGTCGCCGAGTACTTGGGCGGACTCGTCTGGGACGGCACGCCGCGACTCGACGGCATGCTCGCCAACTACTTCGGCGCGCGGGGTGAGCCTAGATACCTGCGGGCCGTCGGCGCGAAGTTCGCCATCTCCGCTGTCGCGCGTGCCCTGCGCCCCGGTAGCAAGGTCGACACCGTCATGATTCTTGAAGGCCCCCAGGGACTTCGGAAGTCGACCGCGTTCCGCATCCTCGGAGGCCGCTACTTCACCGACGCGTACATCGACGTGACGAACAAGGACAGCGCGATGCTGGCCTCTCAGTATTGGCTCATCGAGCTGGCCGAGCTGACCACCTTCCGGAAGTCCGAAGACCAGGCCCTCAAGGCATTCATCACTAGGACGGAGGACACCTACCGGCCTCCCTACGGACGCACCAACGTGAAGTCCCCGCGTCGCTGCGTGTTCGTCGGCACCACGAACGAGGATGATTACCTGAGAGACCCGACGGGCCATCGGCGCTTCTGGCCGGTGAAGTGCAGCCACATCGACACCGAAGCCCTCGCGAGGGACAGGGACCAAATCTGGGCCGAGGCCGTCGTGCGCTTCCAACAAGGCGAGTCGTGGTGGCTCACGTCTGAAGAAGCGGCGGGAGCCGAGCAGCAAGCCGCCCTTCGCGCAGAGAACTACGGGGACAGCCGGAAGGAAGTCATCCTGCGTTGGCTTCTGGAGATGCCCGCCGACAAGCGCCCCAACGACGTGACGATTCTCCATGTCGGCGTCGAAGCATTCGCCCTTCACCCCGCCCAGGTTGACCCGCGCATCTCCCGAGAGATTGGGGCGGCCCTCAAGGCGCTGCACTTCACCCGTGGCCAGCGCCGGATGGGGGACGGGACTCGGCCGCTCGTCTACTACGTCCCGGACGAGCTGCGGAACGCGCCCATGGAGAAGCGGGGCGAGCGCTGAGAAGTCAGGTGTTCATAAGGCGCTGCACGGGTCTATCACAGCCTGTGCAGCGCAGCTTCAGAACGCTACATTTGAAGACCGAGGACTATTCCCAGCGGATGCGCTTGCGAGTGCCGTGGTTGGCACAGGCGCTGGTCGCCCAGGCTCCGCAATTGCCACATACCTGGAACGACTTGGCGAGATGATCATCACAGCAACGCACCGCGCAGATGCCGTATCCAACCGCTGGACATTTTTCGACAAGCTCCAGCGCACACCACTGCGCCTCTACTTCTCCAGAGGCGTCCTCTTGGCTATGCAAGTAGTTGCCTACCATCTCCTCCGCGACCTGCTCCGGCGTAGGCATAGTTCGGATAGTGGCAGGGTCCTCAGACTCCAGCATTGCTTGCTCTGGCGTGGGCGCATTCTTGATCGTGTCAGTGTCCTCCGCCCCCTCCATGGGTTGGCCGCAAGCGAACAGGGCAAGCGACAACATCGCAATGACAGAATTCTTCTTCATGCATCCCTCTCAGCTGGATATTGCAGGACCAGCACCTGACCCAATCATGGAAAACCCACTATCAAGCATTTCCAATCCCGACTCAACAGCGGCCATCGAAAAAAAATAGACAAAGCCATTGACGCACAGGGCCAATAACCACACTGTAGGCAGCTGCGGAAAAAGCATCTGTAACCGCACGCTTCTGAAAGTAGGCCAGAGCGCCTACAACATCAGACAGTTCAGAGTGCGTTCGATACCGAAAGCTCCTGACAATTATGTAGTAGCCGCTGAGCGTGTCAGGTGCTGAGCCACTCCCGAAAGCCGCACGCATTTAGGGAAGGTGACGCCTCCCGTCGATATCCCGAAGCATGGCCCCTCGGTAATTTCCGGGGTCATCCAGCGATTGAGCGTCTCGCAGCTCAAGCGCCACAAGCTGTGCCCGCGCGCATGGTTCTTTCAGAAGGTCATGCGCGTCCCCGAGCCCAGCACGGGAGCGCAACAGGTCGGCACCGAGGGACACGCCCAGCTTGAGCACTTCCTCTCGACGGGCGAAGACGTGCTGGGCACATTCGCCAGGGCAGGCGCCCATCTACTGCCCACGCCCGGCGCTGACTTGCTCGTCGAACAGCCCCTGAACGGCGAACCGCCACTGACGGCGGGCGGAGTCCCTTTCACAGGGTTCATCGACCTCGTAGACGCTCGGCGGCTCGCCTCTGACGGCGTCCTTCGCATCACCGACCACAAGTTCACCAGCAACGTCGCGACGAATGCCGCGAGTGCTGAGCAGCTCGCCGACGCCGACACCGAACCCGGCTTGCAGATGGTCGGCTATGGCGCGTGGGCACTCAGCCAGGTTGAGCGCTTCCCGGGGCTGCGCACGCTGGAGCTTGAACACCTCTACTACCAGACCCGGGGACAGCGCCTTGCCGCGTCCGTCGTCGCCACGGTGCCCGCCGAGCACGTCGCGCACGAGTGGAAGTCAAAGGTCGAGCCCCAGGTCGAAGCGATGAAGGAGCACGCGCAAGCCGCCCGAGCTTCCGACGTGCCCGCGAACTACGGCCCCGCCTGCGGCAAGTACGGCGGATGTCCGTTCATGGCGAAGTGCCTCACAGGAGAGAACAAGACGATGTCGCTGCGTGACAAGCTGCTCAACAAGGCTTCCGAGTCCGCCCCACTTACCGTCGCCGCGGTCGAGCGCGATGCCCCGGAGTTGCCCGCCGTTCTTCCCCCGGACGCCCCCACCCCTACGCCCGTACAGACGGCTCCAGAGGTCGCCCAGGCCACTGAGCAGCCCGCGCCGAAGCGTCGCGGTCGCCCTCGCAAGACGGCCGAGCCCGAGCAGCCCACCGACGCGGCCCCGTCGCCCGTGAGCGCGCTTCGGGTTCTCTTCGTCGACTGCATCCCGACGGCCTTCGACGGACCGACGCCCGAGTCGCTTACGAGCTACGTCGACACCATGCATCGCAAGGTGGCCGAAGCGGGCGGCGTCGACGATGTGCGCTTCGCGGACTCCGATTCGGCGCTCGGGTTCGGCAAGTGGCGCGGGGCGCTGGCCATGGCGGCGCGCGCCGAGCTGCCCGCACCCGGCAGCTACGTCGCGCTCGGGGTCGCCCAGTCGGAGCTGATGCAGGTCATCGTCGAGGCGCTCGAACCGGCGTTCGATGTGGTCGTTCGCGGCGTCCGATCGTGACAAAAATAGACCGTTGCCCCCAGCAAGTGCCGTGCGGATTTCTGCAAAGCATGGACATCAGAGCGTTGAGCTAAGACCCCGCAAGGCCGATCAGTGCGGCAGCAACATTCTTGATGGCGTCATATGCAGCATTCGTCGAAACACCGCCGATAAACTGGGACAATCCGTCTCGCGTCGTAAGCTTCTTAACCATGCTCTCGGCGAGGGCATCTGCGGCAAACGAGATATCCATCCCTTGCCGCCTGACCTCTGTCTCTATCCGCTCAAGCTGCGATGTGCTTTTTTCAATGAACCCAGCCACATCACCTTGCGACCTCACAAGCGCACTAACCTCCTCAACAAACATAATCACTTCTCGTGTCACCTGCCTACTCGGTGGCACAAGCAGCTTACGTGAGTAATCGCACTCCTTGGCCCTATTATGAATATCAACAACAAGACGTGACGTGCGTTGCCCGAGGCGATGACTCATTTGATGAGCTAGCCTTTCGCTGTCGCGCACTCCCCCTTCCCTTGCAATAAATACAGACAAAAACCGTCGAGCACGGACATTAAGCTCCTCCGGAAAGCACGATTTAGCGGCACCCCACAGGTCCGCAAAATCTGCCTGCCCGAGCTGTAGAGAATCACTACGGAGCCCATTAATGACTGTCCTGACCGTGTCCTCAAGGCTCGAAGCAAAGATGTCAACTGCCGCCGCCAGTTGACGCTCAACACTTGTCACCCCACTCCCTCCAAGGCTCTTTTGGATCTCCTCAATCGCCGTGAATGCTTCTCGTTCCTGCTCATCAAGAGCGATCTGGAGCCGCACCTTCACAAGTTCCAGGTAAGACATTCCATCCTCCCAAGCATCAGGCAAGCCTAGCAAGCCCTTGTCGAGAATGAAACTCCTCAGCCGTCTATCCCAAGGTGGGACAAGTGTTGCCGAGTGTCGTCCCTTCTCTGCGCCCACAGCTCTCGCGAAGCTCGCTGGCGACCGTTCGACTATCGCGAAGGGGCAGCCCGTGGGCTGGTCGCCAGACCTCGCACGGGTGCTCAGCCTTCCGCGCCGCGACCTCGCGAGCACATACGGCGCTGCCGACTTCGCCGCGCTGGAAGCCGCGCTGCGCGCCCCTGCCGACACGCGTTGCTCTTGCGGGGCGCTCGGGAAACGGTGCCCGTCCGCGTTGCTCCCCATCCAGCGCCTCGCCCTGCTGGAAGCGGCGCGCACGGGTGGCGGGCTCTTCCCCATCGGCGTGGGGCACGGGAAGACGCTGGTCGACCTCCTGTTGCCGCTCGTCGTGCCCGGGTGCAAGGTCGCCGTCCTACTCCTGCCGTCCAACCTCCGCGCCCAGCTCATCGAGGTCGACTGGCACTTCTACGGCGGGCACTGGCGTTTGCCCAACCTCGCGGGAGGCAGGTGGTTCCGCCCCGGCCTGCCCGTCCTCCACGTCATCACCTACGAGAAGTTTTCGACTCAGGAAGGCACCGACCTCCTGACGCGCATCCGGCCCGACCTCATCATCTGCGACGAAGCTCACAAGCTGAAGGACCGGAAGAGCGCCCGCACTGGCCGGTTCCTTCGCTACCTGGAGCTGAACCCCGAAACGCGTCTCGTGGCCCAGTCGGGCACGCTGGCGACGAGAACGGTCAAGGACTACGCCCACCTCGCGGAGTACGCGCTGCGTGACGGCAGCCCGCTCCCGTTGAAGCAGCACGTCGTCGAAGAGTGGGCGTCGGCGCTGGACCCCGGAACTACCGTCGCCCCTCCGGGAGCACTTCTTCAGCTCGTTGACCCGACGCACTCACTTGCTCCACTTGAAGGGGAGAACGAAGCCGACCGTGAGCGCCGACGCGTGCGTGACGCCTATCGTCGGTGGCGCAACGCAACGCCGGGTGTCGTGGCCACGGACGAAAGCGCCGTCGGCATGTCGCTCGTCATCCGCACGCGCGACCCTGGGCAGGTCCCCGACGAGTTGCTCGCCCACATTCAGACGGCACTCGGCGGACAGCGCCCCGACGGCGAAGAGTTCGTCGACGAGCTGCAACGCGTCGTCTGTGCGCGGCAGCTCGCGAGCGGCTTCTTCCACCGCTGGCGCTACCCCGACGTCCAGGGCGTTCCGCAGGCCCCCGAGCTGATCGTTCGGTGGTTCGCGCGTCGGCAGGAGTTCAACCGGGAGCTGCGCGAGCGCCTCAAGCGCCCCGCCGAGCATCTCGACTCACCCGGGCTGCTGATGCGCGCCGCGATTCGCGCCCACCAGTCCCCGCCCTACGAAGGGGAACTGCCGACCTGGCGCGCGATGTCGTGGCCCTCGTGGGCGGAGATTCACAAGCGCGTCGTCCACGTTACGGAAGCCGTGTGGCTCTCCGACTTCATTGTGCGTGACGCGGCGAATTGGGCACTGCGCAAGGGGCAGCCGGGAATCGTCTGGGTTGAGTTCCCGGAGCTTGGCCAGCGCATCGCGAAGGCGACAGGTTCGCCCTTTTACGGCGGCGGCCCAGAAGCGTCGGCGACCATCATCCGGGAGAGTGGAAAGCGGTCCATCGTCGCTTCGCTTCGTGCCCACGGAACCGGGAAGAACCTGACGATGTTCTCGCGGATGCTGTTCGTGAACCCACCGGCCGACGGCGCTGCGTGGGAACAGGCTATCGGCCGGTGCCACCGTCAGGGACAGCTCGCCGACGAGGTCGAGGTCGAGCTGTACCAGCACACCGCCGAGCTAGTCGGGGCCTTCCAGAAGGCCCGCGACTTCGCCCGATTCATCGAACAGACGGAAGGCACACCGCAGAAACTGAATTTCGCGGACTATCACTTCGCTGCCTCTTAAAGGCCCAAACCCAGCCCGCCTCGTTCTAGCCCCAAAGCCGCTCTTTCAGTTCCTTCACCAAACGGTCAACCGTCACTTGCTCACCGTTTTCGACAGGGTCCAACTTGTCCGGCGAGCCCTCGATCTCAACCGGACCAAGCGTGGACACTCCAGAAATACCCCCTACCAAAGCACGCTCTAAACACTCCTGCTTTTGGGGTTCGGCAACCCTTCCACAAAACTCTCAACTCCATCAGCAAAGAAATCAATCCACTGCTCCATATCATGACCCACAAATCGAGGAGGCCGGGAGAGCACGAACAACCGGAGGTCTTCTGTCAAGGGAGTCCCAGCTCGCCTCAAGATCTTGGCGATGTCTTTTTTGATTGCATACGGATCTTCTATTTTCGGAAACAGATCATACAGTGCCAAGATCGTAAACCTCGAGTCTGGATATCTACTCCGAAACAACAATGCCTCCCAAACGGCCGCCCCGAGAGAATTAAAACTAAGCCCCGTTTTGAGCTCCATGATCCATAACTTCTTCCGATAAACAAAGCTGACATCGGAATGCTTATTCCCTATCGGAGTCTTGACAGTTGCCGCATGAGTATCGGGAGTTATATTCCTGCTTCTCAGCGTCTCGATCAGAGCAGTCTGAAATGGGCTTGCCACCCCACTGCGATCTCCAGAGTTCGCATCGTTGCCCAGCCTCCTCCTTAGCTCTGACTCAAAAGACCTAAGAAAAAACTTCGAATCCTTCGGCAACTTGCGGAAGCGCGTTGAAGAAAGCATCTCTTCCAATCGCTCGTGCCAGAATTTCGTTTCACCCATCGATTGCGACCTCCCTTAACGAGCCCTGGAATCTACATAAAGCCCAACTTGGAACCCCTGCAGGCTTCGGTGTGCGGGTGCTATCTGCGCTTCGGCCAGTCGAGACAGAACTGTACCAGCACACCGACGAGCTTGCCGGGGCCTTCCAGAAGGCCCGCGACTTCGCCCGGTTCATCGAACAGACGGAGGGCACGCAACAGAGGCTGAACTTCGCGAATTACGACTAGCCGGAGCGTCGACGCAATCCGGACCGAATCAATCTCTGACGCACCGCAGAACGGCGCTCCGCCTTGGCCACGTCATCTCCTCTGGGCCCTCAGTCCTCAGTCCTATAAGATATAGAGAACCGAGGAACACAGAGCGAAGATGTCGTGGACAGAATTTTGAAGCTGGCCCTAAACAAGTACCCAACCGTGCCACACACGCTGCGGACAAACCCGAAAAACAATCAAGCAATAGATTCGCTGCCTGTCAATCTCGCCAATCTATTCCACCATTACTATCTCGACTCCCATGGAACGACTCCGCCCAATCCTGATCCCACACAGTTTGAGCACGTGCGTTTTTTGATGCCCACGCGGGACTTCCGCATCCTGGGCTCCGGGATTGGAACAGCATCTGGATTCAAGAGACATAGATCCACGGAACTCGGTCAAGCATTCTGTCGTTTATTTCTCCACGACCATTTCAATATTACGTATTTTGCGCATATGGAGCACGTCCTCGACCGCCAGCTTCACCGAGCCTTCGGCGGGTGCCGAATCGAGCGGGCACGTAGCGGTGACACGCCAGATTACTTCTGTGCAGAAAGTGCCAACCTCGTGTTCTTGGCTGAGGCAAAGGGCCGTTACGAGTCGATTTCGTTCAAGTCGAAGAAGTTCGCAGAATGGAGGAGTCAGTTCACACGAGTAACCTTCAAGGATGCGCAGGGATGGGCACGGAGAATTAAAGGACATATCGTGGCAGTTCGCTACGCCACAGAAGAGGACGGCCCCCGAATCAACTCCTCGATCTTTGCGGAGGATCCGGATTCACCAGGAGAGCGGCCTCTCGACGGAGACAGTGCTGGTGAGCTGGGCGCAGCAGTGATCGCCTCGCATTACAGTGGCATCGCCGCGAAGCTACGACAGCCGGTGTTGGCTGCCTCACTCGCAACCGGGCTGGCACTGCCCAGCGAACTCTCCATTCGAGTCTTCCCATGGCGGGTTGTTGCGGGGCCACTCGCGGGACGGCGATTTATCGGCGGCTTCTTCAGTTCCCCCGGAAGTGGGCCAAGAATCATTGAGACCCAGGAAGGGTTAGTGACGAGGTGGCCCCCGCCGTTTCAGCTTGACACCGGTGCGGCAACATTCTTCGGCGTAGAAGAAACAATCTTTCGACAGGTCGTTCAGATGGCGCGTACGGGGCTTCGCACAGCAGGCCAGCTTAACACCTTCGATGGATCAGGGATCTTCTTCAGTGGATTCAGCACGCTCCGCGACGGGAGTGCCCTGGGGCCGAGTGAGTTCTTCAACGTGGAGGAGCCATTGACCCTATGAATCGAGCGAAGCCGCGTCACAACTTGCTTCACCGAAAAAATTAGGCTCAAGCCTCCACTGTGGAGGACACACCGCAAAAGCAGTGCTTCGCAAGTGCGAATGGGGAGAGCATTGCCCCGGAAGCGTCTATGCTAGAATGCACCGTCTCGTCAGGATATACGACCTCTTCCGGAGGAGAGCTGTGAGCGGGAATTTCTGTTGCTTCTACTGTGGGAAGATGCGACCAAACTCGGCCCGCTCGAAAGAGCATATCATACCCGCCTGCCTGGGCGCGACTCTAAGCAAGACGGGAACACCTCACATCTGCAAAGACTGCAACACAAGAGCAGGCGAAGAAGTGGATTTGCCTTTCTGTCGAGATCGATTTATCGAATCAAAGCGATTCTTCCATGGCATCACGAACAGAGGAAGACGCCCAGTCTTCATGGTTGGACGCATCGAATGGACTCGACCAGAGCGCGTAGAACTCTACTATCTCGAACACAGGATCATTGCGTACAGATTCAGAACACAGACCAATGAATCATGCGTCATGTTTGGGAGCATCGGTCAGGTCGCAACACCAGAAGCAGAAGAAGTCATTCAGAAGTCTCTAAAGGAACGATTCTCTGGCCACAGAAGAACCAGCCTCAAACGAGCAGAGTCCGATGAAGAACGCGCATTGTTCCTCGCCATCCAGACACTAGGCCAAGAGAGTAGAATAAGGGCAAGCATTGACATCACCGCATGGGATCGCGCAATTGTAAAAATGGGGCTCGGGCTCGCATGTCTAGTCCTTAAAGAAGAGTACGCACAATCTCCACAGGCAGACAGGCTCCGCTCATTTCTCTGGGAGAACGATCCCGACAAGCGCAGCGAATCCCTGCTGCACGGTAGCGCTGGCATCCTGGCGCAAGACAAATACAAGACATCGCACCTAATCCTCCCAAGCCCGAACCTTCACGCATTCTGCCTCACCGACATCGGATCAGGGATCGCATTCACCGCAAGCCTTTTTGGTGAGTATGAGAACACTCTTGAGATTGATGCTGCCGGAACATTCTGCAATCGCCTCCCTGGCACACTGATGAGAGGCGTCGGATGGATTGTTGATCCGCAGAAAAAATAGACAATAGGCCCAGTGCCATTTGAGGACTTGGTTCGCCAAAGGGGCGAGGCGCGACGACTCGCCGCAGAAGAAGAGTTCGCAATGAAGCACCAAGTCCCCTTGGACGTGATCAAATCAGGCCATTGAACCGAGGTGGCCCTCTTGAGCCACTCCCGGAATCCGCACGCATTTACGTGGGGTCAGCGCATTTCGCCGCTGACGCAACCCAAGCCGAAGGGCCCACGTAACATGAACAACGCACTGACGAAGATTGCCACCGCGCAGGCTGCGGCTGGCGGACGCTACCCGCGCTTCGGTCGCTACCTGCTCGAAGTCGAGGTCATCCGCACGAAGGAGGGCTTCAAGGGCGACTCCGCCATCGCCGAGCTGAAGGTTCGCGAGTCCGAGCCCCTCGCCGGTGGCGAGACTCCGAGCCGACCGGGCGAGACGGTCGACTACGTCGAGAACCTGAGCGACCAGAAGAAGGGCGGCGGCGGGCGCTTCAAGTCCTTCCTGATGACGCTCGTGGGTGCCGACGAATACGAGTTCGCCAACCCGGCCGCGCTGAAGAAGTTCTTCGACGAGCGGCAGGCGGGTACTCACCTCCTGATTCGCTGCGAGGTCTTCCCGAAGCAGCTCCCCGCGAAGGAGGGCCATGCCGGGAAGGTCATCAGCGGCTATCGCTGGTCGCACGTCGAGCTGAACGACGAGCAGCTTGCCCAGGCTGAGCACGCGCGCAAGGCGAGCAAGCTCCCCGCGCTCACCGACGCCCTCGCCTGACACCGGGCGGCGACTGACGGCGCTCTTCCGTCGGCGGATGGCCCACGACACGGGCCACATTCCCTTTCCCAAAGGCATCCTTCGTGAGTGTCTGGTCCTTCGACACGGAAACGTGGCTGATTCAGCCCGGCTTGCTCGCGCCCCCTCTCGTGTGCAGCAGCATCGCGGCGGCAGCTCCAGGCAGTGAACGACTGCTCGACAAGGCCCAAGCCCGGCAGTTCTTTCGCGAGGCCATCACCTCACCTGACACGCACCTCGTTGGCGCAAACCTCGCCTACGACCTGGGCGTCATGGCGGCCGACGACCCGAGACTCGTCGCGCCCATCTTCGCGGCGCTCGAAGCCGGCCGCCTGCATTGCGTCCAGATTCGCGAAGCCCTTATCGACATCGCGCGGGGGCTCTACGGCGTGGACCCGTCGACAGGCCGGAAGCTCGACGATGACGAAGGCGCCCGCTACCCGCTCGCGCTTCTCGTGCAACGCCATCTCGGGCTCGACATCAGCGAGGACAAAAAGAACCCGAAGGCATGGCGCCTGCGCTACGCGGAACTCGACGGCGTCCCTGTCGAGAGCTGGCCGGCGGAAGCCGCTGCGTACCCGAAGCGAGATGCCCGCTACACGCTCGACGTCTTCTTCCGGCAGGAAGCCGTAGCGCGGGAGACACCCAACGGCGGAAACCTGCATGCCGAAGCCGAGCAGATGCGCGCCGCCTTCGCGCTCCACCTCGCTTCCATCTGGGGACTCCGAACGAACGGTGACTCGGCCGCCGTGCTGCGGGAGCGTGTGGAACGCGAGTGGGGAGACAACCGGGCCAAGTTCCAGGCGGCGGGCATCTACCGTGAGGATGGCACCAAAGACTCGAAGCGCCTCGCGGCGCTCGTGACTGCCGCCTATGACGGGCAGCCGCCCATTACCGCGCCCAGCGACCGATTCCCCGACGGCCAAGTCGCGACCGACCGTGACACGCTGCTCGGTTCGGGCGACGCGTTGCTTGAGGACCTGGGCAAGAGCGGACGCGTCGACAAGTACAAGTCGACTTACCTGGACGTCGTCGAAGCGGGCACCTCGCTCCCCATCAATCCGCGCTTCAACGTGCTCGTCAGCACCACGCGCGTTTCGAGCGACTACCAGCAGCTCCCGCAGAAGGGCGGCATTCGGGAGGTCCACGAGGCCCGTCCCGGCTTCGTCTACTGCTCGGTCGACTACAGCGGGCTTGAGCTTCGCACCATGGCTCAGCGGGCCATCTGGGAACTCGGCTTCTCGAAGATGGCCGAAGCGCTGAACAGCGGGCTCGACGTCCACACCCTTGCCGCCGCTGAGTTCCTCGGGGCCAGCTACGACGAGCTGCTTCCGAAGGTGAAGGCGAAAGAGCCCCTCGCGGTCGCCTTCCGTCAGCTCGCGAAGATTCTCAACTTCGGCAAGGGCGGTGGGATGACGGGCGGCTCGCTCGTCTACAACGCACGCGCGAAGGACCGGGTTTCCTTCTGCCTGCTGGCGAAGCGCGCAGACGTCTGCGGCATCGAGCGCGTCGTCATCACCGTGCAGCGCAAGCCGAAGATGGTCTGCCGGGCCTGCTTCGAAGTCGCCAAGGAACTGGACACGAAGTGGCTCAACGCGTGGCCTGAGCAGCGCGAGCTACAGCACCGGGCGAAGTCACGCACCTACGGGGCGGGGTCGCCGACGTGATGATTCCGGGGGCCAACATCCTGCGCGGCGGGTGCGGCTACACGCAGATTCTCAACACGCCGTTCCAGGGCCTCGGGGCCGTCGGGTGCAAGCTCGCCATGTGGCGCGTCAGCCGCGAGATGTACGTCGACCGTCGCTCGCCGCTCTACGGCTCCCGACTCGTCCTGATGGTGCATGACGAGCTGATTAGCGAGCTGCTCGCCAATGACACCCAGCGGATGCACGACGCCGCCGAGCGCAAGGCGTACCTGATGCGCGAGGCGATGAAGGAAACGACTCCCGACCTGGCACCGGCAATCGAAGCCGAGCCCGCGCTGTCCCGCATCATGTCGAAAGATGTCGCCACCGTACGCGACAGCTCCGGGCGGCTGCTCGTCTGGGAGCCACCAACAAAGCGCGCTGCCTGAACCACGGCCGAAATCCGCACCCATTTAGGGAGCACACGCACTCCCTAACAGGTGCAACGCATGGCCAAGACAACCGACGCGCTCGAACAGCTCCCGCCCGCTCTCTGCCCGTATCTCGACGCGGACCTCGACGACGCGGTCGCCTTCGATGTCGCCGACTTCCACGAGCTGCGCTTGCTGTCCGCGGTGGGAGGTGAAGCGACCTCCCGTCACCTCCTGGTGGCGGCCCGCTGATGTCGACGACTCGAAATCTACTGGTGGCGCTCGACCCCGGGCTTCGCGAGTGCGGCGTCGCGCTCTTCGACCTGGACTCGGGCGAGCTGCTCGCGGCGGGAATGCCCACGAATGCCGAGCGGAAAGCCCGTGGGCTCGCCGCATGGTCGCGCATGGCGGGAGGGGTCGCCGCGTTTGTTTCGTCGTTCCTTGAGCCTCTCAGGGCCGCTGGCGTGGTTGTTTCCGTCACCGTCGCGAGCGAATGCCCCCAGGTCTACACGGCCGGGAAGAGCAAGGGCGACCCGAACGACCTGATTGAACTTGCGGGCGTCGTCGGCCGGGTTGTCGGTGAGCTTAGCGCGACGAGTGAGCGCAGCTTCCTGCCCCGCGAGTGGAAGGGAACACTCGACGGTGATGTCATGGTCGAGCGCATCAAGGCGCGCCTCGGCGAGCGACCCCAGGAACATCTGCGGGTGCAGCTCCCGCGCGCCCAGGACAAGCACCACAACGTTTGGGATGCCGTCGGCATCGGCCTTTACGTCGTCGGCCGACTCGCGCCCCGGAAAGTTTTTCCGAGGTAGCCATGCCACATCATCCTACCGGTCCCGGGCTCGACGGTCCCGCAGTGACGATTGAACGCGCCGCCGAACTGCTTCACTGCAAGAGGACTCGTGTGTTCGAGCTACTTGCCGAGGGACGACTGCTGCGGGCGCCCAAGCTCGGAAAGAAGACGACAGTACGACTCGATTCGGCGCTCGCCTGCATCAAGGGCGAAGAGGACCACGCCGCATCTTCCCCTCGCCCGCGTCGACGACCTCAAGCCACGGACTTCTCGTTGGAGTCGTTCAAGTCTGCTGTCCGCGAAGCAATGGGGGGGTCCTCCGGGTGAACCAGCTTCAGGGGGAGCTGAATCATCGGAGGAACCAAAACGCGCTTGTAGAACGTTCGCGTCGTCTTCGTGCTCCGATGCCCCATCACGGCGGCCACCTCCTCCACCGGGAGTCCCTGCTTCGTTGGGCGCACTAGGACACCGTGGTCAGAGGCCCAGTTCGAAAAACTGTGCCGAATGGCGCCGGGCTCAATGACCTGAATCTTCTCCCTCTCTTCGGGCGCCGCGCACTTCTCACGAAGCCTGCTTGCGGCACGCTTGAGCATCACGAGCGCAGGAGCCCGGGTGAGTGGCCGCTTGCGAGCCTGGAGCCGAAGAGCTGCCGCAAATGCCTGGGCATCAAGACTGACGACGTGATCGTCGCCCCGCTTGTGGAGAAAAGTCACCGTCCCCTTGATCCCGCACGGGTCGTCGACCTCTTTCAAGAGGGCCTCACCTCTCGCCACGCGCGCAATCTCGGTGTCGTGCATGGCGGCCTTCGCACGCAAGCAGAGGGTATCCCGAAGAAGCTGACTCGAAACCTCCGCGTAGACGGCTTCAACCTCCGCCATGGAGTAGCCCTTCACCCGGACGCTCTTCTCGGGTTGGGCCTGCGGCACCTGGAGGTCCAACGTCGGATCATTGCTTCGGTGGAGCTTCCCTTCCTCGCGAAGCCATGAGGTGAACGACTTCAGGGCCACGATGCGATGGTGCTCGGCAGACTTCCAGCCCTTGAGCATCTTCTTCAGCTCCAAGAGCGACACCCCTCGCAGATCCTGCCCAGCTAGTGCCACGCCCCAGTGGGCGAGGTAGTTCCCGAGGATGTGCTTGACGTACTCCTCGGAGAGTCCCTCTTTGCGCGCACTCTCGATGAACTCCTTCTGAAGCTCTGGGGTCAAAATGACGGCATCGGATGCGGCCTTCTGGTCGGCATCGGCCTTGCGCCGGGAAGCCTGCTTCTTCGTCTGGTAGGCGGCGGGGTCCTCTTCGAAGCGTGCGAGTTGAGCCAATGCGGCCCGCTCAGAGTCGACGTCGAGGGCTATCGACTTCATCACTCCGAAGACCCGGCGCTCGATGACCCACACCTGCCGTCCTCGAGACTCCCGTACACGCCCACCAGCCCATCGCCCAACCCACCGTGCTCCCTTGATCGCCATCGCGTTCGCTCCTATCCAGGTGCGACCGCTGTTAGAGCGCTGTTATCTGTAGATTTCAAGCCCCTACTTTCACTCTAAATTAAACAGTCCTTTCAAGCCGGTAACACGGGTTCGAATCCCGTCGGGGACACTGAGAGCGGTAGTAGTTTCGCGGGTTTAGGTACGCACCGGAGCGCATACGAGTGCTCCGGTGCGTACCAGAATCTCGCCAAGTTCCCGCCAAGTTTCCGCCCCAGAGTTCATACCGCCCTAGAGTGATTCCTCCGCAGGTGCTCGCCCGCCTAGGACGGTGCTTGGGAGAGGATCTAATGCTGCGTTTCCCGTTGCTCGCGTTGCTTGTTCTCGGTGCCTGCTCTGCTCCCGGTGGCGTGGATGGGGTGGCTGGTGAGCGAGGCCCCACTGGATCTCCAGGGCCACAGGGCCCCGCTGGGCCTCCGGGGCCACCGGGGCCTGCAGGTCCGCCGGGAGCGCCAGGCGCGGGGGCGGGTGAACGGCTCATGTTCATCGACAGGGACGGGCGGGTCGTGAGCGATGGGCCCCTCTACCCGGTGCACATCGACGAGGCCGGGCGGGTATGGTCGTTGAACATGGAGACGGGGCAACCAGCGCCCGTCGACGGGGGACATTGGTACTTCGAAACGACGGACTGCACAGGGCCGGCGTACGTGCTGCCCCACATGCCGCGCCAGCCGTTCATGCTCCCGGGCGATGAAGGCGGCGTGAGGATTCGCCCAGACGACGAGTCTGCCGTTGAGCGTGACGTGCGCTCCGTCCAGGCACGCCAGACCGGCGGCGGCGTGAGCTGCAGCCCCTATGTTGCTGCCACGAGGATGGCCACTATCACCCTGCCCTCGCTTCAACCTGTCACCCCGCCTGTGCTCCCCTTCCGGGGACCGCTCCACATCGAGCGCCGGTAATCTCTTTACTCGCCCTGCTTTTTCGCCCACCTCTCCAGCACCTCAACCATGACCGCGTGCTCGGATGTACCGCGCTCGCGCGCGTGGACTCGAATGACGTCGGCCGCCTCGCGGCTCAGGCTCACACCTCCAATCGTCACGACCTCCCCAGCGGCGCGCTTGGGCCTAAGCGGGGCGAGTTCGTCGGGCTTCCCTCTCCGAGCATAGTGACCACGGCAGAGCCCAGACGCATGCACGGGCCGGTCACATCCAGGAGCTGAACAGGTTCCTTTCGGCATAGTCCGGCACCGTACCGCTCGCCCAGCCGAACGCCACGATTTGACACTTTTAATTGAAATTGCCATGGTGCCCGAGTCCACATCTTCCGCGTGGACCCAATTCGGGAGAGCCACCATGCACGCCAGAGCCACAGACGTTGTCCTCGATGAAGGGCGCGTGTTCGCCATGCCCGGCGACCGCGGCGACGTCCTTGACGCCGGCCAGGACGACGGCGTCCCGTGGGTGATGGTCCAGTTCCCCGACGCGCCCGAGGTGACGACGTGCATCCTCGGAGTCGAAGTAGAGTTCGGTGACGCCTGACTCCAGCACCCGCCACGAGTAGCGCCGTCAGTTGAACCACGCCCACGGGGGCCCAGTGCCGCAAGGTGCCGGGCCCTCTTTCGTTCCTGGCCCGGCTCGCGTCACTGGTGGCCGAGCACCACGAACATCACCTGGTGCGTGCCTGACGACACGTTCACCGGGTTGAAGCTGGTGTCGTAGACGGACAAGAGAAACGAGCTCGTGCCCATCGAATGAACGCCCACGGCGGGATTCTCCGCGATGCCGGCGGAGACGACCTTGTTCGCAGACACCGTGTAGAAATTGCTCGACAGGGCGCCCGCGAAGTTCACCTCGATCGCGGTCCCGCCGGCCGATCGGGGAGCGGGCTTATTCAGGCTTCAAATTGAAGCTGAGGACCCACCCCTTCCGCTTCGGCTTGATGGCCGTCTCCACCTCCTAGCGCACACCAACCTTGCCGAAGTCCTCATGCCCGACCACGACCACAGGCACACCGGGCTTCAACTCCGCAAGGATGTCCTCTTCGAGCCACTGGTTTGCCTTCCGTGACAGGCTGATGGTGTTCGAGAACTCAGAGGAAAGAACGAGCGTGGCGCGCGTCCCCTTGGCAAGCACCTCCACGGTCCGGAAGTAGTGCTCCTCGAAGCTGATTTTCGCCTGCCACGCGGAAAGCGGGACGGCCGGATCCGCTGCCCCCCACTGCCCGCCGGGAGCGAACTCGCCAAGCGCTGCGTCGGCGCCCATGTTCAATCGCTCCGACGCGTACGCGCCCACACTGACAGCTCCGAGCCTTACGGGTGCGCTCTCGTAAAAGTGCAGGAGCGCGTGCCGGACGTTCTGCTCAAGTTCCTCCCGCGTAAGCCCACGAGGCACGCGCTCCTGCACGACCAGGCGTGGAACCCCCGCAATGTCGGGGCGCTCCATGTTTATGAGTTCGTAGCGGGGAGTGAAGTCGGGCTTGCTCCCCAACACCTCCGCGCCTGTGGGTTGCTTCGCAAGTTCCTTCGGCTCGGGTGAACTGCAAGGGACAACGCAGCAGCCATCAACCCCATGAGTACCCCACCCTTTCGAGCAGGAAGCTACTGGCATACAGCCTAGTGATTCAACCGCTCCTCAGACCGGTGAGCGTCAAGGTAGTTGTCGCGTGAGAGGGTTCAGCCGATGCGCTTCATCTCCTGTACTGCCGGGGTGAGGCTCACTCCGGCGCGGGCTGCCGACGCACGCCGCATCCGATTGAGTGGCTCACCGACAACGGACCTCCCTACACTGCCCTCGAGACGCGCGAATTCGGGGCCAGCCTGAGACTGCTCATCCGCACCACGCCGGCCTACTCCCCCGAGCGCAATGGCATGGCGGAGTCCTTCGTGAAGAGCCTCAAGCGCGACTACGTGTCCCTGGCCCGACGGGACAGCGCCGAGGCGGTCCTCCAGCAGCTCCCCGCCTGGTTTCACGACTACAACACCGTGCACCCTCACAAGGCGCTGAAGATGCGCTCCTTGAGAGAGTTTCGACTCACCGATTCACCCCACTGACCATGTCCGATTTGACGGGGGCAACTCCAGACTCAGCTTCGGACGTTCGGCTGGTGCGCGCGAGCCGTCTCATGGCATCGACGCATCACAGTAGCCGCCTCTGCATTTACCAAACAGGAGTGGAAACGGAGGGGCTGTAAGGTGATGCTTATGGCAGGGAGAGCCCTCGGCAAGACGGACGCCGACCCTTCTCTGAACCGTCTTGATAGTAGGCTCACAATCAACCACGCACAGCTCCTGATCGAGTGTGTTGGGGTCTACCTTGGGAATGTAGTTGTTTCCACATGCCGCCTTCGCAGCCCGCTTCCACTCCTCCCTGATGGGTGGGCCTTGCGCGATAGCAGGGAAGGCGAGGGCAAGGAACAAACTGGCGAGCAGCAATCGTTTCTGACTCATCGACATGACGCTATCCTATCGGCAGCTCGCCGACGAAGTTGAGGTCGAGCGATATCAGCACACCGACGAACTTGTCGGGGCCTTCCAGAAGGCCCGCGACTTCGCCCGCTTCATCGAGCAGACAGACGGCACGCCGCAGAAGCTATGCCTTGCAAGCCATGATTGGGCGGCGACCTAAACCAACCTTTACCGATTCGACGCAATCGTCGACACTGGAAGCTTGGCGATGTCGACTTTGCTGTAGCCCTGAGGAGCCTTGACCGATAGGTTCGCCGACTTGTCCGCAGCGTTCAGTGGCACAAACTGACAGTTGCCAGGAGTGCACGTAAACAAATTATTGTTGTCGGGAAGCTGAAATAGCTTGACAAGCTGAGCATTGTCTGCAACGTCATCCAGTGGATTCCCGTTGCCATTCCCCAAGAGCCCATCAACCCCTTGGGTTCTAATGAAGAGGGAAGCCACAGCAGCTACATTGAGATAATTACCTGACTGCGGACTGTTCGTGCTGATATCGATATAGGAGGCGGGGTCGGTCTTCGGAAACACCCGATAACTGCTTGGGTTTACCGTGGACCTGAACACCACAAGCGAACTTGCATTGGAGGAGCCTCTTGTAACGACCAGCTTGTTCCCCTGAAGGACAAAGTGCATCAGCGATTCTCCATGTGCGATGGCAACACCATAAATGCTCCCAACGCCAGGGGCGCCGACCTGCGGTTTTTGGGCGACTTGAACTTGGAGTCGTCCTGACTTCAGAAGCGAAAACACCCCAGAAGGCACAAAGTCGAACCACTTGCCATCAATGGTCTTGAGATGAGCGGCAAATGCAAAGTTTGGCACTACAGTAGCTAAAAGAGCCAACAGCAGCGCTAGCGAGGTGGTTTGGAGGGAACTCCTCAACCGCGACAATCCGGCTCTAGGTGCATGAGGCATAGAAGAGGCCGAAGTCATGGCGTAGCAGGAGGCACGTCGGGGCATCACGTCATTGGGGTTCTGATTCGTCGACACCATGCGAAATCCTTCCGTCTTGGAGCAGGAGAAGCAGTCCTGACGCCGCCACAGTGCAGGAGTCGCGCCATCCTGGTCCCGTCGGAATTTAGAGAGGAGGTCTCATGGCGTGTCTGCGTTGACGCGTCACTCGTAGAATTTGACGCGTCAACCGGCCTCGCGACACGGGAACGTCCCAGTGTCCATAGCCGAGCCTCTCCCAGAATCCGCACGCATTTACGTGGGGTCAGCGCACTTCCTCGCTGACGCAACCCAAGCCGAAGGGCCCACGTAACATGAACAATGCACTGACGAAGATTGCCACCGCGCAGGCTGCGGCTGGCGGACGCCATCCGCGCTTCGGTCGCTACCTGCTCGAAGTCGAGGTCATCCGCACGAAGGAGGGCTTCATCAGCGGCCATCGCTGGTCGCACGTCGAGCTGAACGACGAGCAACCCTCCCAGGCTGAGCATGCGCACAAGGCGAGCAAGCTCCCCGCGCTCGCCGACGCCCGCGCGTGACACCGGGCGGCGACTGATGGCGCTCTTCCGTCCGCGGACGGCCTACGACTGCATACTGGTGCGTATGGGCGCGCAGGGAGAACCCCTCCAGGAATGCCGGGCGCGCAGGCGCCCACACGATTCGTCAGGGGCGGAACGCGCGCTTCAGTGATAGGCCATGCTGCCATGTCCGGCGACTCACCTGTCCCCACCCCCGGCGGCTTGCCC